>JAHLWE010000346.1 GCA_019058135.1 Promethearchaeota archaeon
ATGAAATAATCTTTTATTCTAATAAAATAATACAAATTTGTTATTATAAATAAAATTATTTAAAGGTATTTTAGATGCAGTTCTATTTTTCAGTTTCTTATATTTAATTGATCGATTAGGAACAAATTTAAGCAATCCAGACCCAAAAGAAATAATGACTGGTGAATTATGTGCAATTTTTGCTGTACTTACTTTTGTAATATCTAACATTCTATTTAGAAAAACTGAACATGAAGCATCTCCTTCTTTTATAAATTTTTTTCGCACGGGGATTGGAACTCTAACATTTATCATTTTAGCTTTAGTATTTGAAGTATTTTTTCATATCTTTTTGCTCCCTTGGACTTTATGGTTCATATTAATCTTGAGTTTTATTTTCGGGCAAGTCATAGGTGATACATCATACTTTAAAGCTCAAAAAGAGTTGGGTACCGCAAAAGCTTTATCTATTTCAATGACATTTCCACTATTTACATTTATTATCTCAATGATATTTCTTAACTATCCATTTGATATTAGAATTGTTATATCAATTCTTTTAATTGGAATTGGGGTTGTAATTATTGCAAGATCTAAAATTAATCTGGAGAATGTTAATGTTTCTAATAGGGATCAAGTTTCAAGTTCTAAGGATTTTAACACATTTGAAATCAATTCACGAACATTTTCACCAACAGTTATTTTTGGTTTGATAGCATCATTAGGTTGGGCAATTGGTGCTGTATTAATTGAATACGCTCTGAATGAAATTGACCGTATCCTACAAATAGAAGCATTCAGCTCTATTATTGGAAATGTAATCCGATTTCCATTCGTTTTTTTGATTTTATCTTTAATTATATGGAGAGAAGAGCATATTCAGACCAAAATTAAATCATCCCATCGAAAAAATAAGTCTACCCAAATGTGGTATTGGTTAATTATTGGTTCTATTATAGGTACTTCAATAGGTGCTTTTCTATATACTGAAGCTGTTCGAACAGCAGGAGCTACCTTTATAGCCATAATAGCAAGTGCAAGTCCGTTATTCGCACTTCCACTAGATTATTTAATTAATGGTGAAAAAATTTCAAAAAAAGGGTTTTTAGGTGTTATATTGACAATAGTAGGAGTAATCGTGATTCTACTATAAATTTTCAAGATATTCAAATTTGATTGGCTAACCTCTTGAATAATAAACTTACTTTAATAGATGAAATCTTTTTAATTATTTAATATTTCAACAAATTTACATTCTTATAAATAACCTAAATTGAGAAAACATAAAAATTATAAATTTTAAATATTAAATATCATGACTTTACCTTTAGATGGGATTAGGGTTTTAGACCTTACTAGAATGCTCCCAGGACCTTATTGTACAATGATTTTAGCTGATCTAGGAGCAGAAGTTATCCGTATTGAAGACCCTAATTATGCATATTCAAACCCTCCTCCATTTCATGTAAAAGGGAGATATCGGGAAAGCGCTTTTAATTCTATATTAATGCGTAATAAAAAATCGATAACTCTTAATTTGAAAAAAGAAAAAGCAAAGGAAATCTTCTATGAGTTAGTAAAACGGGCAGATATTATTTTAGAAACTTTTAGACCAAAGGTAACATATAAATTAAAAATTGATTATGATACTTTATCTTCAATTAACCCATCAATTATATATTGCTCATTAACTGGTTATGGTCAGAATGGCCCTTATGAACAACTTGCAGGTCATGATTTAAATTATATTAGCATTTGTGGTATCTTAGATTTAAATAAAGAAAGAAAAATCGAAAATCAGTCTAATCAAGAAAGAAAGCCGATGGTTCCAGGAGTTCAAGCTGCAGATATTGGAGGTGGTTTAATATCAACTATAGGTATCTTATCAGCAATCATTGAAAGAACAAATAATTCAGAAAAAAAAGGTCAATATATTGATATTTCGATGTTAGATTGTGTCTTTTCTTTTATGCCAATGCCAGCATCATATCATTTCTCTCAAGATTTAACAACTACATCCCCAATACATGGAGATTTTCCATTTTATTCAGTATATAAAACTAAAGATAATAAATATTTATCTATAGGAGCAATTGAAATGAAGTTTTGGAATAACTTATGTGAAGGATTGGGGTTATCCGATTTAAAACTAAAACAGTTCCCTCAAGGTCTGGAAAAAGAAGAAGTATTTGAAAAAATCCAAGAAAAGTTTCTAACAAAAACTCAAGAAGAATGGTTAAAACATTTTAAAAAATATGATACGTGTATTATGCCCGTGAAAACTTTTGCTGAAGCATGTAATGACTCTCAGATTATCGCTCGAAATATGGTTGTTGAATTAGACCATCCAAAATTAGGAAAAATTAAAAATATATCTTCCCCGATAAAATTTTCAAGAACACCCATGAAAATAAGAAGTTTATCTCCTAAAGTAGGGCAACATACAAAGGAAGTTCTTAAAATATTAAAGTATTCCGATGAAGAAATACGTAATTTCAAAATAAATGGACTAATCTAAAATTCGATTTTTTTTCAGCTATATCTCTATTAATCGGGCATCCATTGTCTCTAAATCCACGATAACAAATGTGGCTTTTCTAGTCAAATATCCACATAATTCTCCTGGATTTATAACTAACGTATTATTTATTTTCTTAATATTATGATCGTGAGTATGTCCTGTACAAACAATATCGAATTCACCAGATTTTGCTAAACTTTTAATAACTAAAGGATCTGGACCATGAGAAACATATATTTTTTTCCCAGCTAAATCTAAAATTGCTTCATTACTGCTGAGTTTACAAATCTTTCCTAGCTTTTCTATTAGATATAAAAGATCTCCATCATTATTACCAAATATTCCGAAAAAATTACCATTTTTTACATTCTCATTTAAATTCTCGAAAACTCTTATAACAAAAGGAGAAATAATATCTCCACAGTGTATCAAGAAATCTATATTTTCTTTATTCAAAATATTTACTGCTTTTTTAATCATGTTTAAATTATCATGTGAATCAGAAATAACTCCCAATTTCATATTATCAAACACCTTCTCTTATTAAAAATAGAATATAAATTAATTATTATATAATTTAAATGTCATTTCAATAAAAAAGTAATTCCATTTTAATTTTTGACAAATAACCACTATTTATCGAAAATAATTCTTCAAGGTAGGAGGAAATAAATAAATTTAAGAATTTTTATTATTTTATAAAAGGATTAAGTGCCTATATTTTAATTATGATGAAAAAATTTAATTAATAATTATTTAAGTAAGAGTTTAGAGATGAGCAAATCACAAAACTTTTTAGAACAATATTTTAAAGAAGAAAAAAATAAAGTTGATTTAGAATTAGAAAAATATTTCTTAGATATATTAAAATCAGAATCAATTCAAAACACATTACTATATGATTTCATTAAAAAAGTAAAAGATTATATATTACCCCCAAATAAAAAACCGAAAAGATTACATCCTATAATTTTAATTGCATCATTTTTGGGAATTGCAAATCCTTACTATATAGAAGAAATGGCAGATAAAATTTTATCTGTCGCGCTCTCTGTTGAATTTCTCCATAATGCAAAAATTATTCATGATGATCTTATTGACAAGGATATGACACGAAGAGGATTTCCTTCTTTTCATGTTAGGTGGGCAAATCAACTATTAGAAACATATACTGATAAAGATTTTTCTAATAAAGAAGAATCTGCTCGAGAATTCGGAGCCGTTATGGCAATTTTAGGAGGAAATATAACCTATTTTTTAGGTTCCCAGATTATTTTTAATTCAAAGTTTGAGAATGAAATAAAATTCAAGGCACTTGCTGAGTATAATGAAGCATTTAATTCAATAAATAAAGGATTAATTATTGAAGAATACATGTTTTGGAATAAAATCACTATGACTTTGGAACAGTACTTAAATATTGCAGAGTTAAAAACTGCAAGATTATTTGAAAAATCAGCAAAAATCGGTGCAATTCTTGCAAAAGGTAATTTCAATTATCAAATTCGTCCATTATCAGATTTTATGTTAAAATTAGGTCAAATACATTCTATTAGAGACGACATTTTAGACCTAGAGAAAGATGTAATGCATGGCGAGAAAAAATTTCCATATATTATAGCAATCCAGAATACAACAGAAGCCCAACAAAAAATTTTAAATGAATTATATGGGAAACCCGATTTAAATAAAAATGAAATTGAGGAAGTTGTGAAGATTATTAATGAAACTAACGCCCTAAAAATCTCTCAACAATTTGGTTTAAATCTAATTTCTCAAACCAAGGAATCTTTAAAGAAAATTTATCCAGGATTAAATAAAAAACATGAAAAATTTTTCATGGAATTATTAAATTTTAGTATAAATAGAGAATTTTAATAATTCTTATTTCAGTTCCTCTTGAACTATAGATTCTAGTCGATTAATAATAGTTTCTAAAACTTTTTGCTTAAATTTTATCCGGCTAGTCTGAAAATGATATTTATCAACTATTATTTGATTTTTAAAGGAATATGAAACATACACTAAGCCAACCGGTTTTAATTTCGTACCCCCGGTGGGACCCGCTATACCCGTAATCCCTATTCCTATTTTTGAATTTGAGATTCTCCGAATACCTTCTGCCATCTGCCTTGCAACAATATCACTAACAGCACCGAACTCCTTTATCGTTTCTGGATCTACACCCAATATTTCACTCTTAGATTTATCACTATATGTTATCACTCCATGCTCAAAAACTTTTGATGCTCCTGGTATATTTGTTATCATATGAGAAATATACCCTCCAGTACATGATTCTGCTATGCTAATCATAATGTTCTTTTTCTCAAATTCCTTAAAAAGAATTTTTATTCTTTCTAATATTGCTTTTTCATCAAATTTTTCGGAGATTTTCAAAATTCTCACAATCTTTTGTTAATCTAAGATATTATTTCATAGAATTTAATATTCTTTAATAGGAAATTATAAAATTTATTGGTTTCAAATCGATTATAAGGAATATTTTACTCGATTTTATTCCAACTTTATATTTTATTTTTATTAACTTTTGTTAAAAAATAGGAAAATAAATTTATTTATTATTTAATTAAATTGCTAAAGTTCTAAGAGCCTTTTGCATATTTCTTCTCTTAAGAACCCTCGAAAAATCATCGTTATTAGAACTGGTTGTTAAACGGTTTAGGAAAACGTCCAAATTATCAAAATTATCAAAAAAATAATCCTTCCCTTTAACAAACAGTGTTACGCCACGATTTTTTTCAATTTTTGCATATATTCCACCAATATTTATATCATGTTTCATATATACTGTCCTTTCCTTTCCCTTTTTTGCCCAAAAGTTTTGCTTCAACAAATAAGATCTAAACATACTCATTTCTTCACACACAACCTCTTAAATTTATTTTAATCCTTATATCATCCAATAATATATTCTCGAGATCTTTTCAATATCAGCTGAATAATCCCTTGAATATGATCTGAATATTATAGCAATAATCGTTTATATATTACAATGTAATATATGGATATGATTAAAATTTATATTCGTAGAAACTCATTTTTCTCCTTTTAATTCAGATCCTCATAATTTTACGAGGTTAAAACTCCTATATAAATAAATTTGTAAAATTTTTTTCATTTAACCTTTAATTTTTCTACTTGACCTTGATTTCCTATGCAATCAAAAAAAATTCTTTCTTTAAAACAAGTAAATTAAATTGAAAAAAAGAGTTTTAATCTATTAATTTTTATTCAGTTTTCTTGTAATAGATTAATTCGGTAATCTTTTCGAAAATATCTGGAACATTAACACCTGTTTTTGCGGATGTTTCGAAATATGGTGCATTTACCTTCTTAGAAAGGTGCTCTGACATAGGAAGAATAATCTTTCTTTCATCTTTTAAATCAATCTTATTCCCAACAAGTATTCTTGGTACTGAAGAAAGACCAAATTTAACCGCTTCATTGAACCAATTGTTAACATTTGAAAAAGTACTACTTCTGGTAATGTCAAACACAAGAATAATTCCGTTTGCACCTTGATAATATGGTTTGTGAACCATGTAAAATTGAGGTTGTCCAGCGATATCCCAGAACATTAAATTAATTTCAACTTTCTCCTTTTCTTTTGTCCCAAATTGAAGAATGTACTTTAAGATATTTACGCCAATAGTCGGCAAATATTGTTTTGTAAATTTCTTTTTAAAAAAATTGTTCAAGAGGCTTGTCTTACCAACCGCAGGATCACCCAATATCAAAATCTTGTAGACAAATTCCGTGTTAGGTTTATAAAAGTGTAGTTTTTCATTATTTGAATCTTCTGACATTTTTTTGCACTTTATAATTTTAGGATTTTAACCAGTTATTTAGTAGAAAAAAAAATTTCACTTTATAATATTTAATCATAATTAAGATAAAAAAGCTCCAAAAAACCATGAAATTTCTAAAATTAAATTAAATTTTTGTTTTTAAGAATCCTTTTTTTTTAAAGAATGCAAATGGATTGGGGGATTTTAAAATTTTATAATCCAGAAATCAATCTTATCAAGAAGCATTTTTTCCAAAGATTCATTAAATTCTTTAAAGTTTTTTAACTCGGTAATGGTTTTTGATATTTCATACAAAGTTCTATGACCTCCGGTAATTTCAAAGATCGATTCTTTTGTTTCCTCTAAGAGAGCTTTTATTTTCTCTAAATCTTTTGTACTCCTAAGTGCTTTTTTTAAATTATTAAAGATCTCCCTAGCATTATTTGATTTTAATGTTGTTGTTTCATCCCTTTCAATTTCAGTTGATTTTTGAGCAATTATTCCTTGTGAGATTACTGATTTTAGGAGATCAATTTCACTTTCAATTACATCTTGTTTTTCAATAATTTTATTCAGTTGTGGAATAAGTCCCTTTATATCTAGAGTTGTTTTAAAAAGTTCATCAATTTTATCGGTTAATATATGAATTGAATGAGTAATTTTTCCAATATTTTGTATGAGGTTTAGACCAAAGTTTTGAAGTATTTCCGAGAATGATCCGATTTTGTTTTCAAGTGTGTTTATCTTATCTGATGAGTTATTATTAGTCATTATTTTTTATCATGAATTTAACTCTATGATACTTTGAAGATGGATATTTAATTTAAATTTATTTAAAGAATTATTTATTTTATGACTCTGGTTATCAATTTTGTTAAGATTATTAAAAATCGTTAATAAGTTTTAATAAAAATTGTTTACATGAAGTTTGCATCAAAGTGCCTTATTCATGAGGGCCAAAACCAGTAGCCCCTATCCAATAGCTCATAGGCATCTTGGACTACTTTATTCTCTCGATATGAGAGCCTTTTTCTTCAATTGAGGGAAATCCTCAGAGTATACAAATATTGCCCCAATGTAATATGGTTTTAAAAAAACATGCTCTTTCTTGGATCCACCTTTTTATTTTAATTTCTTTATTAACTCAATTAAGCAAATCTTAATTTTTACATTGAATGAGTTAGCTAATTTATAATAAAATCAAAGACCATACTATAGGATTAAAACCAGTAATAAACAAATTTTAATATATTTTTAACACTATGTAGGATTATAATAATTATAGAAAAAATTTTCCTAAATTTGCAAAAAAATTGATCCAATACGTTAATATATTAACTAACAATGGAAAATCTTTGTTATTCCGTAATTATGGTGATTCGGAGGTTGATAAAGATCTATTGGCTGGTTTTTTAAGTGCATTTTCAAGTTTTATGCAAGAAATTAGTCAATCAGAAATAAAATCTACTGAGACTGGAGATAATAAATTCTTCTATATCTCTGTTAAAGACATAATATTTGTTGTTTGTGCAGATAAAGAAGATGAAGATAAAGAAATAACCAATAAATTAAATAATATAGCCGAAAAATTCTTAGAAAAATTCGAAGATATTGTTAAAGATAATAAATGGGCAGGTAATCGCTCAATATTTAAAGAATTTAACGAAGAACTTGATAAAATTGTTCTTGGCGCGATAAAAGTCTCAATAATTGGATTTGGAGGGGTTGGAAAAACAACACTTCTTCATTTAATTTGTGGGAAAGATATTAATTTAGAATATGTACCTACAATGACTGCTGATATTACAACATATGATGGGTTTGGAGGTAAAAGAGAAGTTGTTTTCTGGGATTTTGCGGGCCAAGAAAATTTTCAGAGTTTATGGACAAGCTTACTTTCAGGTACAGAAATTGCTTTATTAGTAACTGATTCCACATATGAGAATGTAAATGGTTCAAAGCAAATAATACATGATATTTTAGATAAATATTATGAAGATGAATTTGTTATCGGGATAGCAAATAAGCAAGATTTAGACAATAGATTGACTCCTGAATTTTGTGAGAAATTACTCTCTACTGATAAAAGGCAAATAAAAACTTATGGTATGGTTGCAATAAATCCTGTTTATAGAGAAAAAATTCATGAAATTTTAAGAAATGCAATCGAAACAATAGAAAAAAAACATAAGAAATAAAAAATTTCTAATTTCTAATTTTAATAAAAGATTTGAG
>JAHLWE010000347.1 GCA_019058135.1 Promethearchaeota archaeon
ACGTTTTTTAATTTAAAAAACGTAATTAATAAATAAAAAATAACAAACTCAACTTTGAAAATGAAAAAAAAAAAAAAAGAAATTTTAGATCTACTAAGAAATTAAATTCTCTTTGGAAAATGGATTTTTATCAAGCGAGGCGAATCTTTAGAGGGTATAGCGAAATTGATAAAATGTTGCTTGAAGATTTAATTAGAACGGGATCTTCACCAGACGATTTTGATAATGTGTTTTTACGCAAGTTAATTCTCAAATATTCTACATATGAATTGGAGAATATATTATATAATAAAATCGAAACTATATATAGAGTATTAATTAAATTATGGGGTTATAAAAATTTAACTGAAGCAAGAGAAGGATTTGTGGATTCAAGATTATCTGATACTGTAAGGAATAAATTGATTAACGATGCAACACAGCAAAGAGAAATACAAAGAAGAAAAAAAATTAGTGAATCGAAAACAATAAAGATATCGGAAATCCAGCTTAAAGAACTTCTTTATAAAGGTTTAAGCAAAGAAGAATTAATAAAAACTCTCAAAATTTCAGAAGGAACGTTTAAAAAGAAAATGAGGGCTATTCTTAATATGAATTTCCCAAAAGCAAGAATACAATTCTATTGGAAACCCCGATTGGAGGAGTTATTCTTGAAAGGTTTTTCTAAAGATCAGTTTGCAAGGGAGCTTAAAACCACTGTAAGGGCTATTGAGCATAGATTCATTAGATTATGGGGAACTCAAAGTTTATCTAAATTAAAAAGCCTTCTTCTTAAAAAAACATAATAAATTTCAATTAAATAATGATTTAATTTTTCACTCTCCAATTATTGTAACGAAAATTTTTCTCTGTCGATTTTTCTCATCACACTCCACAAAAATAATATCTTGATAACTGCCCAGAATTAATCCTTTATTAAGAATCGGAACCGTAATTGAGGTTTTCAAGAGGAAACTTCTTAAATGCCCAGCTCCATTATGATCTCCCCAAGTATTATGATGCTTATAGTTTCGATCATATGGAATGATTTTTTCTAGAAATTCTTCTATATCATGTTTAACTAATCCAGGTTCATATTCTACAGTTGAGATTGCTCCAGTAGAGCCAGCGACATGAATATTTACGATCCCATTTTCTATAGAGCTTTCTTTTACCGCGCTACTAACTTGTTCCGTAATATTAACTACATCACAATAGCTTTTAGTTCGAATTGAGAATTGAGAATGTTTTACAGTCATTTTAATATACACCTATTGAATTTATTTATTATATTAATTTAATTAATTTATACTATTAATTTAATCAGTAAGCATAATAAAAAAATAAGTTTTGATTGGATTTTGAGCGAAGATAAACTCAAGGAATTTTTAAGTAAAATAACTGATTCCAAGAATGATCTACCTTATTATTTGAATATCTTAGTTAAACCGGGGAAGAAATTATTTGATTTTAAAATAAAAAAATTGACTTCAAATATTCTTAAGCTTACAGCACATGAAGACAAAAGTGGTTGGTTCGTGCGTTCTTATCATATTCCTCTAGATAATTTAGCCCTTACATTAGATTCGAAAAAAAAAGAAGTTTTAAGATTATTAAATGAACCAAAGAAAGTATTTAATCGAGATACAAGAGAAGTATTAGAAGAGATTTCAAGAAGATATGAGGAAATACTTCAAGGAAGTGGAACAGGGAAATTTAATTTTAAAACTTCACGATTTAAAAAAAAGAAAGAATATAAAATGGGTGTTCAAAAGAAAGGTTTTTGAATTTTCATCTAATTTTACTTCCAGGGGGAACCAAATCTTTCTTATCTTCTTCTAATTTAAGTAGAAATGGTTTATTCTCCACATCGGCCGCCAATACCATGCCATTAGATTGAACTCCCATTAATTTTCTTGGTTTTAAATTCAGGAGCACAACTACTTTTTGCCCCATAAGTTCTTCGGGAGTATAATTTTGAGCCATGCCAGCAACTATCTGGCGAGGTTGGTCTTCCCCACAATCAACCATCATTTTTAATAAATTTTTCGATTTGGGGATTCTTTCACATTCTTTAATTAGACCTATTCGAAGATCTAGATTCATAAATTCTTCATAAGTTATTTCCATAATTACAACCTTTTATAATTTTATTATATCTGATAAATCTGATAAATCGACCTTTTCTGCTTTTTCGGGTTTTTTTGCTTGATAAGGGTTTTCAATTTCTTGAATCCTGCGAGCAAATGTTAAATATCCAGTATGACCAATCATTCTTGTTGTTGGTCTGGTTGCATTTTCTTTTACAATAATTTTTCTTTTAATTAATTCAAAGGTGTTTATATCATAAAATTCTTCACCTTCCAAGGCTACTACGGTTTTTTTTACTTGTTCTATTGTTGGTGAGAATGACGCAAAAGTTCCACTTAATTTCAGAAAGTTTTTAACTCTCTTTATTGCTAACCATGGTGTTGCGAGATCCAAAACTACAGCATCAAGATCACTATGTTCAACATCTTTTAGAATATCTCCATATTCAATAGAAACCACATTTTCAAGTTTTGCTTTTTGAATATTTTTTTTTGCTTGTTTTAATGATTTTTCTCTTATATCATACGAAAAAATATGCCCATTAGGTTTAACATAATTGCCTAAGATACATGTTAAAGCTCCAGAGCCTGTTCCTGCTTCTAAAACTAAAGATCCAGGACCAATCCCAGTATACATTAAAATTAATCCACAATCTTCGGGATAAAGAATTTGTGTAGTTCTTCCCATTTTTAAAATAAAATCACTTGGCAATGGCTTAAAAACTCTCATTTTAAAACCTTGAGGCTTTGTAAAAATACAAGTTCCATATTGTTTTCCAATTATATCATCAAAATAGACTATTCCCTTATGAGTCGCAAAATTCTCACCTTGTCGAACTTTTAGCAGCCATTTCCTTTTTCTATCATACATAAGTAGGATATGGTCAGTATCCTTAATTATATTCAAATTTAGGTCGATTCTTTATTTTATTTATATATTATTTAATTGTTAGGTTTTGTAATGGTTTAAATTTTTTCAATATTTTAATAAACATGATACTCAATCTATACTTATAGAATTGAAAATAAAATTCAAATTCACTCATAAGTCAATATATGGAAAACATCAAAAATATTAAAGTTATTAAGGCTTCAAATTTATTAAACCTTCAATGTTATGATATTGCCACTGGAAACATAATCGGGAAGATTATTGATCTCAATTATAATCCCCAATCTGGTAAAATTGAGGATTTACAGATTAAATTGGATAAAAAAATAGAAGATAAAAAAAATTTAATTGTAAATTTTAACAAAATAACCACCATCGGAGATATTTGCTTGATTGATTTGTTCTAATAATTTTATTCTCAAATAATAATTTGTAAAATTTAAAAAATAAAGGTAAATTTTTTCACTATAGAGAATGCAAATTTTATCTTTTTCTGGTTAAAGGTATTTAAATAAATGAGTAGAAACAATTCTCGTAGGCAACCGCAACAACTCTCATTCGGTGAGATTCAGTCTCAAGCTGATGACTACAAAAAACTTCGGGATGAACTCAATGAAAAAACCAAGCAAATTTTTAAGTATCTTAATTCAACAAATAAAGAGATTGAACAATACAGAAAAGAGGCAAAAGATTTAAGGAAAAATAGGGATCAAATAAACCAAAAGATAAAAAAGCTAAAAAAAAAGAAGTATAAATTAATAGACAAAATCAAGGAACTAAAAAATCAAAGAAATAATCTGAAAAGTAAAGATAAAGTTAATGGTAAGAATTATTCATTAATAAAAAAATATGAAGCAGAAACTGAACGTTCAGAACGAAGTATTGAAACTGACCAATTAACCATTAAAGAAGAAAATCGTATAATTGAGCGAATTACTGAATTAGCTGAAAAACGGAAGGAACTATTGAAATATATGGAAGAAAACGATGAATTGTATCAAACCGAAAAGGATATTGATTCTATTGGAATTGAGCTGGATAATATTAAAGTAAATTTGGATATTTTACCAAAAGAATCTCAAGAATACCATGAGAAGATGGTAACACTCTATAAAGAAATACATTACATTATTGACCAGAGGAAGATTAAAGAAAAAGAATTAATCAACAATAAAATAAAAGCGGATGAATACCATGAATTATTCATAAAAATGCTAAATCAAAAGAAGAGAGTCAGGAAACCAAAAAAACTCTATGCTTATAAGAGACAAATGGAAAGAAAAACAATTGAAGATGAAATTATTAAAAAAAATTTAGCTGCTGCCATTGAAAAACAAAAGAAAGGGCAGAAGTTAAATATGTTTGAAGCACGCCTTTTATTAGAGAGAGGTACTAAAGAAAAATAAAAATATTTTTTTGCCCAATTTAAATCTTTTTTAAGAAATTACCCATTATTGGAATTTAACCAGTAAAATTGCAAATTTGATATTCAAAAATTTTTCGGATAAACTTTAATTTTAACTTTACTTATTCTAAAGAAATTAATTACCTATTTATAAATAAAGAAGGAATTGAGATTATTTTGAAAAAAACTGTCGAAAATATAAGAAATATTCTGCAAACTCACCATGAACTGTTTCGTGATGGTATTCCTTTAATTGCATCCGAAAATATGACAAGTCCAGCAGTTAAGGAAGCATGTGCTTCTGATTTCTCGCACAGATATGCTGAGGGATGGTGTAGGGAGAGAGTTTATGCTGGCTGCAAATTCATTGATGATATAGAAGACTTATGTATGGAACTTGCTAGAAAATTTTTCAAAGCAAAATTTGCTGATGTAAGACCAATATCTGGTGTAGTTGCAAATTTAGCATTATATAATGCGTTTACATCTCGTAATAATGGGAAAATGATGGTTATGCCAATCCCTAAAGGTGGTCATATCAGCCATGCACCTATGTTTACCAAATCAGGGATGCAAATCAATGGAACAGCAGGAACTGTTCGAGGATTAGAGATTGAATATTTTAAATTTGATCAAGAGAACATGAATTTAGACATAGATGGTTCTGCTGAGTTAATGAGAGAATTTAAGCCCGAATTGATTTTATTTGGAGGATCTGTTTTCTTGTTTCCACACCCGGTAAAAGAACTGAGTGAAGTAGCAAAAGAAGTAGGTGCCCATGTTGCATATGATGGAGCCCATGTTGCTGGATTGATTGGTGCTGGATTCTTTCAAGATCCACTACGTGAAGGTGCTGAAGCAATGAGTTTAAGCACCCACAAAACACTTCCTGGACCACAACATGGCATGGTAGTGGCTGATGATGAAAGTATTGTTGATAATTTGAAATTTTCCGCATTTCCAGCATTGCTATCAAACCATCACTTACATAATGTTGCTGGTTTAGCCGTGGCACTAGCTGAGATGATTGAATTCGGTAAGGAATATTGTGAGCAAATAATAAAGAATGCCAAGGCTTTGGGAAAAGCTTTATATGATAGAGGGTTCAACGTCTTACAAAAAGATAATGGCTTTACCGCTTCACATCAAATAGTTATAGATATAACGAATTTTGAAAATAATGTTGGTTTAGGTGGAGATATTGAAAGACTAGTAGAAAGGGCTAACATTATTCTCAATCGAAATCTTCTTCCATGGGATATTATGCAGGGAAGACATTATCAAAACCCAGGTGGTTTACGTATAGGGACATCAGAAATCACACGTTTGGGAATGAAAGAAAAGGAAATGGACCAAATAGCAGAATTTATAAAACAAGTTCTCATCGATAAAAAAGACCCAAATAAAGTAAAAGAAGAGATTAAAGAGTTTCGGAGGGACTTCCAAGAAGTAAAATATTGTTTCCAGTCACCCAATGAAGCCTATGAATACCATAAGTTTTATTGAACTCTTTTTTTGAATTTTTTTTTCTAATTTTATTAATAGAGAATTTTTTTGATAACTGTGAGATTGAATAGTTCTAAATCGATATAAAAAAGTAATTTTCAAATAGTAGTTGAATTTCAAATATAATTAAATAAAAGTTGGTTATGAAATGAAATTAAAAAAAGAACAATTTAAAATTTACAACTTTTTTATTTTACTAATAAATTTAATAACTTTAGTTCTGGGGATCATGTACTTTACTTACCCAATTTGCTCAATACTATGGGATATTCTTGGAGTAATAATGATAATCGCTTGGCTTGGGACTTTTGTGCTAATCTTTATTAATGATCTAATTCTCGTAAAGACTGACAAAATTGGTAAAAAAATCAATCATTTCTGTTATAACTGTCTTGTATTTTATGTTTTAGCTTGGATTTTCTTATTAATAAACGCCGGTTTATCAAGTATAGTTCACACTGCGGATATGGCCATGTTTACTATACTTGGTCTTATAACTTACATTGGGTTTTTCGGTATGACCCTTTTTGGGATATATTTAGCTTATCTTGATATTAAGTATCTAGAGAATCGAGGTGCATGGAATCTTGAATAAATTAGGAATTGTAAAGATCATTTTGGCAATTCTTTGCACTTTAGCATTTATCATAGGGGTATATTCTATTTTTCAGATATATGTGGGCGGGACGGATGCAATTTCTCGAGTTGCTAATTGGTTTATGGCACAAATTGGTGAATTTCTCTTATTCATCGTGATTGCTGCAACATTTATTTTATTAAAATTAACAGGTAAAAAAAATCATCCAAAAATATATTTTGCGATTATGATTATTGGCTTTACAATTGCAGGATTAAACTCAGTACCACTTCTTTTAACACCTGTCTCGATTTCTAATGCAAATGCCGAGTTTAGTGCAGGATTTGGTGAAAATTGGGAAACTACAATTCCAGATGATGTTAAGTCTTTTTTTATGCATTCTCCTTTTAATATTCCACAACAATTTTTAGGAGTTCCACATAAAGAATGCCAGATCATAGAAAATGTACTATATTATGAAGATCCTGATGAGGAAGTTACCCTATATTTCGATGTATATATGCCTAAGGAACCTGATGAAAATTTACCGGGGAATAGGAGCACAATCATAAAAATTCACGGAGGAGCTTGGGTTGCGGGAGATAAAAGTACTGGCAATATGCCAGTTGTAAATAAATATCTTGCAGCTCAGGGATATGTAATATTTGATATACAATATGGTTTAAGAGATACGGGTTCATTAGGTGCATTGGCAATCATTACACCAGAAAACGTTATTGGGAATTATACTTTTATTGATATGGTCAAACAAATCGGAATTTTCACAAAACTCTTAGAAAGCAATTATTCTGCAGAGTATAATGCAAATCTTGAAAGTGTTTATATTATGGGAGGTTCTGCAGGAGGTCATTTAACCTGTGTAACTGGGTTTGGTTATAATGAGGATTATTTTAATGGGACTTTTAGTGAAAACTTGAATATAAAAGGAGTAATTCCGTTATATCCTCCAAGTAGTGTTTCATGGGCTGGAGCGAGTGGACTTTTACCAGGCAGTCCTGAAACTGATCCAGAATTGTTCGATGCATATTCACCAACCGCCTTAATTGATCCTAATGATCCTCCTGTTCTGATTTACCAAGGCACAGCTGATAAGCTTGTTGATTTTTCTAATTCTATAGAAATTGAAAGTACTTGCGACAATGTGGGAGTAACATGCTGTAATTTATTATTTCCTCTAGCGGGACATGCAAGTGATATATTTTTTAGTACAAATTTTGGTCAAGTCTGGTTGTATTATTTAGAACGATTCCTATATTTGACCCAGTAAAGATAAAATTAATTTTTACTTCTTTTTTTTATTCTAAATTAGAATTAACCAAGTTTAAATAAAAAATAGTTAAAAAAAATCAAAAATTTTATCTTTATTGCCACTTTTAAAATTCTTATAATATGAGTCTTGAAATTATAGAAAATGACGATCACCTTATTCGTTTTGTACTCTCAGATATATCGACTGAAATGGCTAACGCCTTCAGAAGGATAATCTTAATTGAAATTCCTTCAATGGCAATTGATGAGGTAATAATGTTAAGGAATGATAGTCCACTTTATGATGAAATTCTTGCACATAGACTTGCAATGATTCCAATAGTTACAGACTTAAAACATTATAATTTTCAACAAGAATGTTCTTGCGGAGGTGCTGGTTGCGCTTTATGTTCAGTTACTTTGACATGTGATGTAAAAAACGATACAGATGAAACCATTCTCGTCACCTCGGGAGATTTAATCTCAAATGATCCAAAAATTGTCCCAGTAAGTCCTAATATACCAATTGTAAAATTAGAACATGACTCTTCATTAACATTTGAAGCCTTTACAGTATTGGGGAGGGCTAAAGAGCACGCTAAATTCCAAAGTGTTGCTAATATTGGATATAAATTTTATCCTAAAATTGAAATTGATGAACGTAAATGTGAAAAATGTACTCAAAAATGTATAGCTTCAAAATACTGCTCAAAAAAATTATTCGAAGTTGGAACTGAAAAAAGTAATCCGAAATTAATTCCGGATTTTTGGAAAAATTGTGATTTATGTGAAGCATGTTCTCATGAATGTCCTGAAGGGGCTATTAAGGTCGAATGGGATGATAACAAATTCATTTTTTCAATTGAATCTGATGGAGTTCTCCCATTCGGTACTCTTTTAAAAAAAAGTTGGGAAATATTTAAAGAAAAAATTGATGATTTTAAAGAACAATTAAAAAATTTAGAAATAGAAATAGAATAAATTATCAAAGTAGTCATATTCATAAATTTAAAAAATAATGCAAAATATTAAAGTTCATAAATTTTAAGGGAATTATATTATGTCTCATAAACCAACGGGTCCAAGCGACTATTATAAAAGGAAATTAGCTCGGACTCTCTGGAAAACTAAGAGAAGAATCTGGAGAGATATTTCAAAAAAAATTTATAAACCAAGAAAGAAAAAAGTAGAAGTAAATCTCTTTAAAATTAATAATAAGACTAAAAACGGAGATGTAATTGTTGTTCCTGGGAAAATTCTTAGTACGGGAAGTCTGGATCACACGGTAATAATTGCATGTTTAAATGCATCGAAATCTGCTAGACAGAATATAAAAAATTCATCGACTGAAAGTAAAATTATTTCTATTGAAGAGTTATTAGATACGAATCCTAGCGGTTCAAACGTAAAAATAATTGTTTAAATGGTAAAAATGAATCCATAATGGTTGAATATAAATTAATAGATGTAAAAGATAAAATCCTTGGAAGAGCTTGCACTCAAATCGCAAAAAAAGCACTTTTAGGGAAATATATTGTCGTCATTAATGCAAAAGACTGCGTGATTTCAGGTAAAAAAAATCAAATTCAAAAAAAATATTTAGAGAAGCTTAATATTCATACTGCCACAAATCCTAAACGCGGTCCTTTTTGGCCGAGACGTCCAGATCGTTTATTTAGAAAAATTGTTTGGGGCATGCTCCCAAGAAATAGAAGAGGTCGGGATGCACTCGCGAGAATACATGTTTATATCTCTAATATACCTGAACGATTTAAAAATCGATATCAAAAATTAACTCCACTTGATATACAATATGCCGATGTTTCTCGATTGCAGAATAAATTTATTCATCTTGAAACTATTTGCACACGAATCGGATGGAAAAATAGAGAGGTTGAGATTTAGATAAATGGTTAAATATATTAATGCATCAGGTAAAAGAAAAACTGCAATTGCTCGAGCTGTTTTAAATACTGAAGGAAAGGGAGTAATTAGAATTAATTCTGTTCCATTAGAAGCATACGAACCGAGTATTGCTAAAGAACGGATTAAAGAATTATTTAAAATCCTTGATGAACCAAAACTTAAAGAAGTTGATATAAAAGTAAAAGTCAAATCTGGTGGGATAATGGCTCAAACTGATGCTATTAGAATGGCTTTAGCAAGAGTGATTTATAAATACTTAAGGCGTAAATCCACTGCCAGTATATTTAAAGACTATGATAGTTCATTATTAAGTGGAGACAGTCGAAGAAAAGAACCAAAAAAATTTGGTGGTAGAGGTGCCAGAGCGAGACGACAAAAATCTTTCCGATAATTATTTTATTTGATTTTAAAGTGTGCTCCTAATTTTTGCAAATCCTCTATAAATGTTGGATAAGAATCCTCAATGATCTCTACATTTGAAATATGGGAGTTTGATTCTGCAAACATTGCGGCAACAATTAATGCCATGGCTATGCGATGATCATCACCATGATTTAAATCTGCCCCATTTAATTTTGTATTCTCCTTTATTATCAATTGATCTTCATGCTCTTCTAAATTTACTCCCATTTTTTTCAACTCTCGAGCTATTCCAGAAACTCTATCTGATTCTTTACTCCTAAGATTCTTGACATTATATAATTTCATAACTTTATTAGTGAAACAACCCATTACTGCTAGAATTGGAAATAAATCGGGAGTCTCCCCACAATCAATTGAAAAGTCTTCTAAAGGTCTTCTATTTATTCCTTTTTTTATTTTCGCCATTTTTTCATGAGGATTTATTAATATACTAGCTCCCATATCTTTTAAATAGGAGAAGATCTCCCTATCAGGTTGAGGACTATCAAAATCCAAATTGGAAATAACAACATCAGGTTCATTTTTCACTAATACTGAAGCTCCTAAAATATACGCCGCCGAAGAGAAATCTCCTGGAATATTATATACTTGACCACGATAGTACTGAGAACATGGAATTACTAAATTTCCCATTAAATCTTCTGAAATCTCTTGCTTAATTGTTATTCCAGCTTGATCCAACATATCCAATGTTAAATAGATATATGGATGAGATGTAAGCGGGGAAGTTAACTCTATAATCGTAGCATCCCTTCCTTTACATTTCAATAGTGGTGTAATAAGTAGTAAAGCAGTTATGAATTGAGAACTAACATCTCCTGGAAGTTTTATTCTTTTAGGAATTACATTTACTGGTTTGATGCTAATTTCATCCTCATTAACCTCAATTACTGCGCCTAATTGTTTTATAGCTTCTAATAGTGGTTGGATTGGACGTTTTCTTTTTAAAAATTCCCCTGTTAGTCGGATTCCATTTTCCGATAATAATCCCAGAGCACATAGGATCCTGAAAGTTGTACCAGAATTTTTGCAATCTATCGGCACTTCGGGAGCAATAAATTTATCTTTTTGAAAATTAACTAAAAATTTATTCTCCTTTTCTTTTAGAATTTTAACTCCTATACTCTTAAGAGCATTGATTGTTACCTCCACATCTCCAACTGTTAAAGGACTGTTTATAACTGAGATTGCCTCAGCTAACCCTGCAATGAAAAAAGCTCTATGAGAATAACTTTTTGAGGGAGGAACCTTAACTTTACCGCTTAGAGTCTTGATTGGAAATATTTCTAAGTCCATAATTTTATTAAGTATAAAAATAGTAATTAAGATTTTTTAATAATTCGTTAATTTCAAATTTCTATAATAAAAGTAAAAAAAATAGTTTAATTTATTCATCATTTTGAAGAAATAATTTCAATTTTTGTAATATGGTCTCAGTTGTATCATATTCTTCATCTAAATCTGGAATTTTTATCTTTGGTTTAGATTTAACCTCCTGTATTACAATTTCTACTCTCCTTCCTTTAAATTTGCGGTAAATATCCTCAAGCTTAGTATTTAATATAATTGCTTCCTTCTCGTCTATAAGAAAAAATAAAGTATCTTTAATCTTTTCCCAGAATTTTTGTATTTTTTCATCATCTTTTGCCCACTTTGAAAT
>JAHLWE010000348.1 GCA_019058135.1 Promethearchaeota archaeon
ATGAAAGTCTTATTAGACAAAGTCGTTATCCTAAAAGAGCATCTCCGACATAGATTCTCTTATTGTAATAAACATTCACTTAAATTCGAATCATGAAATATCATCTAAAACCACGATATCAAGAAAATGACTTTGAAAAGTTATTGCAAAATAGAATTTGTTCTATTTGTCGTGTTGATAATTCAAAAACTACGAATTTTTGTAAATATAAGTTAGATTAATTTCTTATATTTTAACAGAAAGTCCACCAATTCTAAATTTTTTCTAAATAGATCATTAATCTGTGTGCTTAATTTCCCTTTCATCAATTTAAGCAATTTCTTGATGGCGTAATCTGCTTCGCCAATTTGTTTTTGGAGCTCAGGTAATAGCTCGAATAGTAATTGTTGATTTATAACTTTACCATTATAGCGACGTCCTGCCAAATTACTCGCAAGAAATAAATATATTGGTGAAATTGTTTCTGGTGGATCTGCTTTAAAGCTTGTTTGTCCTAATTCTTCCATATCTTCTATCAATTTAGTTTGGATTGCTCCTGGCAAAATCACACTCACTTGAATATTGTTGTGACCCACTTCGGCTTGCAGACATTTAGCCATTGCAGTAAGAGCTGCTTTAGAGGCAGAATAAGCAACTTTATAACCACTGAAATAAATATTTCCTTGAACCGAGGAGGTCATAATGATTTTTCCGCCACCATGTTCAATCATTTTAGGAAGGATTTGCTTAGTCATTACATAGGAGGCCATGAAGTTTAGATTGAATAATTTCTGAGCTTTTTCAATAGGAAAATCGATCATAGTGGAATAATGGGTCATACCAGCATTATTTACGAGAATATCACATCTATTGAAATTTTTAAAATATTTTTTAGCAAACTCTTTCACATTCTCAAGAACAGTTAAGTCAGTTGGAAAGGAGATACATTTTACACCATAGTTTTCAATTTCTTTATGAGTCTGATCTAGTTCATTCTTTTCAAGAGCCGTAATCGCCACATGAGCACCATTTTTTGCAAATTCAAGCGCAACAGCCCTTCCAATACCACGCCCACCACCAGTTACTAAAGCGTATTTTCCTTCCAGAAGTTTCATTAAATCATTCTCTCCAGTAATATTTGATTAATTGATAATTAAAATCAATTTTATCAAAATGAATTATTCTTTTTTAAAAAAATTGTTGTAAAGATAAAAATTTCAGAAGAAATGGTCTTATCATTTTTCTAAAAAATTATACACCCAATAGTAAAATTAAGATCCATAGAAGAGAAAAACTGATAATAATACTCAAATTCACTAACATACTAATTATTTTTTGGTCATACTCAAATTCTACAGAAAACGGAATAACTGCAAGACCTATTGGTAAAACTAACGAGATAGTGATAACTACTCTATATAGATGAGGAAATTGGTCGATTGGTAAGAAAAAGAACAATGAGAGACCAATAGAAAGCCCAAATAAATAGCGCATTATGAGAACTTTTAAAATTACCTTCCATTCTGCTCTCTCAAATTTGAAACTCAAATAAATACCTAATAATAGCAATGTTAAGGCTGTGTTTGCTCTTGCGAAAATATCCAATATATCTGTAATAAAAATTGGCATGATAATACCCGAAAAATTTATGGTAAGGGCTATAACATAACTCATCAAAGGTGCTGATTTTAGTAAGCGTTTGGCAACATGTTTATAATCCACATTTTTTTCTTCATTATTGAGTGCTGGTGAAAAAATACAACCCACGATATAACAGAGTAAAAATACTGTAATAGCATTACCCGCATCAACAAGAACGATATATTGTAGTCCTTCTTCGCCCCAAATCCCTTCAACTAATGGAAATGCTAAATGAACAACATTAAACCCAATCACCGTCATTAATATTAGCCCTTTTATATTTCTCGGATAATTTCTAAATAAAATAAGGGCAATACCGAGCATTCCAAGTCCAAAAATTATGTGAATTAATGGTATTAAACTCAATGATAAATTAAATTCAATGGTACTTGTTACTTTTAGAATAATAGCAGGTAATGTAACATTAAATATGATTTTTGCAATAATCTTGCCATTTTCTTCCTTAATTATATTTGCTTTTTTAAGAATAAAACCAATTAAAATTATCGTTAATGATAAAAGGAAAGTATAATTTACATCTGCCATTTTTTATTATTCTACAAATTTTTTCGACTCAATAGAACTATTTAGAATAATTAATTGGTCTATTAATTCATTTTCTTTTTATTTAATCAGCAAAATTTTTTATTTTATAGACATATTTGGAAGAAAATAAAGAAGAAAGATGTAATAATATAAAGGCTTTATCCGATAAAAAATTTTAAATAATGTCATCAGTAAATTAAATTAATAATATAAGAGATAATAGAAATGAAACCAAACCTTCTTTCAGAGAAAAAAGTAATTATAACCGTTGCGATAACTGGAGGAATTCATGGTAAATGGGCTAATCCTTCGTTGCCGATAACTCCGGAGGAGCAGGCTCAGGATGCTCTAGAATGTTATAATGCAGGTGCATCAATTCTCCATCTTCACGTACGTGGTCCTGATGGTCAAAATACAGCCGATATAAATGTATATAATGAAGTAGTAAAATTAATTGGTGAGAAGTGCCCAATTATTAGGCAGATCGGTAATGGAATTGGAGCACGTCTAGAAACAACTACAACTATAACAAGATATGGTAGAAAAGCGGTAAAATCCAAGATTGTGCAACCATCACTGGAAGAAAGACTGAACCTACTTACAATTGAGCCTATACCTGAAATGTTCACTATTAACGCTGGATCATTTGAATTCAGAACTCCTTATGGTGGGGGATTATTCGATAATCCAATGGATTTTAATAGAAAATTTGTTAAAGGATGTAAAAAATTGGGATGTGGTATTGAGATTGAAGTATACGATTTAAGCCATATTGCTAATATTATGGAACTTGTCGATAAAGGCATATTAATACCACCTCTGCACTTTAGCCTTGTTTTGGGAATTAAAGGGGGTGCTCCCGCAACGGTAAAGAATCTATTAAGCATGATTGAGCAACTTCCCGAGGGATCAACGTGGCAAGTTGTTATAGTTGGTAAATTCCATTTACGAACCACTCTTATCGCTATGTCAATGGGGGGTAATGTTAGAACCGGGCTCGAAGATACTATTTATTACCAGAAGGGAGTACCAGTAAAAAGTAATGCACAACTAGTGGAACGAATGGTTAGACTTGCCCAGGAAATTGGAAGAGAACCAGCCACAGTTGATGAGGCAAAGGAGATGCTGAGTTTAAAAAAATAGATATAATTAGCCTAAACATTTATGGTTTTCTACACGCTAAAATGGGATTATTAATTCAAATTTTTAACAGATTATACGTTTTCTCTATGTAAATCCTTATTACAATTTACTAACATATATTTTGATTTTAAAGATTAATGTATTTAACTATTTTATCTTTTTCTTTTTTGTTAAAATGCAGAAAGAATAGATAAATTATAAATGCATTTGAATGTAGTAATATTAATTACTTCTAAAAATATAGTAATTTGATAAATGTGGTTTATTAATGACAGAAAAAATAAATGATAAGACTTACAGTGTTAAAGATAGAATATTGTTTGGCATAAGCGCCATACCCGACCAAATGACTTACCAAGCGTTTAACCTCTTTGTTTTTACATATTATTTTGCAGTAGTAGGTATCGGGACTATTCCACTAATGATTGGGTTTATAATATGGTCTCTTTGGAATAGTATAAACGACCCATTTTTAGGCGCGTTATCAGATAGGACAAAATTCAAAGGAAAGTGGGGTAAGCGAAAGTTTTACTTGATTATATCGATAATACCTCTTTCATTGTGGATGATTTTTATATTCACTGTTCCTATTGCAACGGAGGCAAAAATCGTAGAATACGCTTATTTTCTTTTAATTATCATGACATTCGAATTTTGGTATACATTATGGGATTGTAATGTTAATGCACTCTTCCCAGAAATGTTTCCAACTCAAGAAGAACGATCAAAAACGAATATATTTGTGAAAGGTTTTACTGTTATTGGCGTAATATTTTCTAGCTTACCATCACTCATTCTCTCACCCCTAGCGCCAATAACTGGCACACCCGAAGAACTTGCGTTAATTAAAATGAATTATATCCTAGGAGGTACAATGCTATGTGTTATTACGATTTTAATAGCAATACCATTTATTTTAAAGGGCATAAGGGAACATGAAGAAGATCAAGTAAAATTTGAAAAAAGACCTTCTTTCCTCGGGTCTTTAAAAATTTGTTTGAAAAATAGGGAGTTTCTGAAATTTACTTTCTCGAATATGCTTGTATGGTATGTATTTAATACATTAATGATGATTTTACCTTTATTTGCCATACATGTTTTGGGAATTGGAGAAGGGTCTTTTATGATCACAATATCTTTACTATTTGCTCTAGGAGTCGCTGCCTTTTTGTTACCAGTCCACGCAAAGTTTGGTCAAAAAATAGGAATGCGAAACGCGGCTATGCTAACATTGGGTGTTTGGATAATTATACTATTTCTTTTTGTTCTAATCAATCCAGGCGATATTCTTGTGGTGATAATTGTTACAGGAATGCAAGGAATCTCTCTATCTGGATGTCTATTTTATGTTGACATTTTACATGGCTCAGTAATCGATGAAGACGCACTTAATTTTGGAGTAAAGCGTTCTGCGAGTTTTTATGGAGTGAACGCGTTCATACATAGATTCTCTACGATTTTAGCAATTTTAACTATTGGACTAGTATTTCAAGGAACAAGATGTGCGGGTTGATTCTCAGTTTCTCCAGGAGTTGAGGTTATTATCGTTATAAGACTCATTATGTTCCTATTTCCTGCGATCGGATGCGGGATAGCAATTACAATACTATCGCGATTTAAATTGCATGGAGAAAGACTGGAGAGGATTAAAGAAGAACTGCAAAAAGCAAATATAAAATAAATTTTAACTCTTTTTTTTTAGTAAACATCTTGGGAAAAAGTTTTTACAAAAAAATTAAATTAATTCTTACATTCTCTGCATACTTGGTTAGAGAAATATATTATTAAAATAAATTACGTATTCCTTATCCATAACAGCGTTGCATTCGATTTACAATAGGATCAATACTTTATCGGATTTTAAAAAAATATATATATACAAAATCCAATTTTACAATAATCTAATTAATTTTATTAAAAGGAATATTAAAATGAGTTTTGTAAAGAATTTAGATGAAATAGAAAAAAAAAGAAAAGAAACGTATGATTTCTATTCTGCGGAAATGTTACTTGTGTTATGGGAAACAAAACCGGAAATTATTAAACGATTACTTCCACCGCCACTTAAACCAGCCAAAATGCCAATCGCCCATGCATTTATTGCTAACTATCCCAAAACTAATTTTGGATTGCCCTATTTGGAGAGTGCACTTTTTCTGAGGGCTGAATTCAATGGGGAAGAGGGGAGTTATTGCCTTGCAATGCATGTTACGGACGATATGGCTCTAGCAGGTGGTCGTGAATGGTTTGGATATCCCAAGAAAATGGCAAATATCCATTTAAAACGTGATGGAAAGGATGTTGAAGGATGGTCAGAACGCCTTGGAACACGTTACTTTGAGGTAAGAGCAAAATTAAGCGGTAAATTCAATGATAAAGAAGCTCCGAAGATCTTAATCGGAATTGGAATGGTCCCTAGTAAGATGAAGAATACTGTAAATGTTAGTTTTAATTACAAACATTTTCCTTCGCCTGAGATGCGTGGGTTCGATTATAAACCCCGCCTAATCAGAGAAGAAGTAGAGTTCCGTCCAAAATCAATGGAGATGGGTGAGGTTGAAATGGAGCTTAAATCATCAATACATGACCCATGGGGTGAAGTAAAGATTGTTAAAGTGTTGGGTGCGTTATACATCGTAGGTGATAACTC
>JAHLWE010000349.1 GCA_019058135.1 Promethearchaeota archaeon
AGGATCTATACCAATAACTTTAATTTCTTGATTTATCTTTTTAATCTCAAATAACAAGAAACCTGGACCACAACCGATATCTATTATCATAATTTCTTTCTCAAATTCATTTTTTCTAATTAGTTCGAAAATTTCTTTAGCTAACGGTCTATAAACATATTTTGAAGCTTTTTCCAACTTTTTAACATAAAGTTTTACAGCCTTATCATTGTCAAACCAATTTTTTTGCTCTGAATTTTTCATTTTTTTACCTAAAAATCTATTATTACTCAATCAATATTTAGAAATTTATTTTATGCCTAACCATTAGTTTTTTATATTTAACAAACGATAATATTTTTCTTAATTAACTTTAATTTTTCTCTATAATAACATAATTGGAAAATAAACCATAATATAATTCACTGCCTATAATGAGATTTTTTAATCTACTATTTTTCTCGTTAAATTGGTTTTAGAGATTTATCTCGAGCAATTTACCACACGATTTACAATGCTTCCAAGTTCTACTAATTGAGGCTCCACAATATGGACAAAACCATCCTTCTCTAACTTCTATATTGTTTTGATGTGATGGGGTTTGCTCATATGGAAGACGTGGTATTCCCTCACCTTTTTTAGGGCCAAAAGGTTCATATTCATTATTTGGTTCCTCTGTGCATTTAGAATGGCATTTAGGGCAATAAATCTTTGGTATAAAGCCGTAATATATGAGATATGGATTTATTATCATAAATAAATATAAAAAGAACATGAGATTGAAAAACCACGTTAAAATCAATAGAATCGTAAGAACAGTAGAAATTATAAATATTATTCCGGCAAAAATTCCAAATACTGTTGTATTAAATTCCGACCTTGTTGGAAAACAATTCATTCGACAATTATTACAGAATCTCATTTTATTAATATCTTGAGGCAATAAGTAATCAAGCTCCCTTTCTTTGACTATAAATTATTTATATTTTAATATAGATAAATATATAGTTTTTAGAACTACTTAAAATTAAATAAAAAGAAAACTACGATAAGTTCATATACTTAATAAATTAATTACATACAATAAAAAAATAAATCACGTGAAAACAATTTGAGTGAAGAGGAAAAATCTTATGTCTTCAAAATCGTGGTTGTAGGGGATGGCGCAGTGGGGAAAACCTCGTTAATTAAGCAATATACTGAAGGGAGTTTCGTCAAAGACTATATTAAAACAATTGGGGCTCAGTTCTCGAAATATATTGAGGAAATTGAAGATGCACGAGTAAAACTCTTTTTTTGGGATATTGCCGGGCAATCTGAGTTTTCTTTTATGCGTCCGACGTTTTATAAAGGAGCGCGAGCAGTCATTTTAGTTTTTTCATTAATAGATGAGCAGAGTTTTAATAATATAAAAACCTGGCATGAAGATATTAAAAAATTTTGTGGAAATATCCCAATAGTGATTTTTGGCAATAAAGTTGATCTAGTAAATGAAAATGAATTAGGTGATTCCAAAATCAATGCATTGAAAGATGAGATTGGTTTTATTAAATATTACAAAACTTCTGCCATGACAGGTAAGAACGTGTATGATGCTTTCAGATGTATTATAAAAGAATTATACTATTCCGTAAAAGAATAAACAGAATTATCAATTAAAGTAAAAATAATTATAATCAAATGAAATGACTTCTACCATTAGGAAGGAAAATAAAACCCCAGAAATTCTATTCTTTTCCTCAAATTATTGTGAACCTTGTAAAGAAATTGAAAAATTAATACATAAAATTAATCTATCGATGTTTGGAAAAAAATTAAAGATTCATAAAATCAGCATTGACACAAAAAGTCCGATAATAAAGAAATATAAAATTACAAGCGTGCCATCTTTGGTAATTGCAGGAAAAAAATTAAATAGGAACGTAGATATGGATGATATTATTGACGCAATATTACAGGGATTTATCTCTTCTGTAGATATTTGATTAAAAATTTATTAAATTAAAATGTTAAAAATAAAAAAAAATAAGGAAAATTTATCATGAATCGTTTTCTATTAAATAATTTATTAAAGAAGATGAAATCTAATCTTCTTGAAGGAAAAAGTATTGGGAATTTGAAAATAGGTGCCTTATTAGCTCTGGGGAGTCAATTGGAAGCTGTTTTTTATTATTTAGGTCATGAATTGGGTTTATTATTTGATGTTCCTAAAATCTCTGATCTTACTAAAATTCCTGAAGAACTTGCTAAAATAATTAAAAAATACAATTTAGGTGAAATTGATATAACTGGACACTCACAAGAGCAGATTTCACAGGAACATTTATCTGTTAAATTAAGAAATTGTCTTACTTGTAAAGATTTATTATCTTCAAAAATATCTGCAGAGGGACCATTTTGTAGTTTTGAAGCAGGATTATTAGCTGCTTTAGTTGAAAAAATGAGTGATCTTCAATGTTTTGCTCAAGAAGAGAAGTGTAGTCTGCAAACCGACCAATCATATTGTGAATTTATTATTATATATCAAAAGGATTAAATTATTCATATTTACAAAAGTAAGCACTGTAATCAACCATATTACAATAAGAATATTAACTAAAAGAAATTTAAAGAATTAATTGATTAAAAATAAAAAATTATTATAGAGAATTTTATATACTTTTTATACATAAATTTTATTTAATTATAATTTCATAGAATAATAGAATAGAGGCAAATTAAGAATATGAGCGATATTATTCTCAAGATCTGTCTATTGGGAGAATTAAAAGTAGGGAAAACCACATTAGTATATAGATATATTGAAAATAAATTTCGAACTGATTTTAGGAGTACATTAGGTGTAAATTTATTAAAAAAGACAGTGAAAATCGGGGATTCAACTATTTCGACTCAAATATGGGATCTAGGTGGTCAAGAACCATTTAAAAAACTTAGAAAACTTTATTTGGAAGGAGCAGAAGGTGCTTTATTACTTTTTGATGTAACAAATCAACAATCATTTATTAAATTAGGAGAATGGATTTCAAGTTTTAGAGAAGTTCACGGAAATAAACCAGTAGTCTTAATAGGAAATAAAATTGACCTTAAAGAAAATATTATAATTGATCAAAGTCAAGCTGAGAGGTATGCAAGTGAAAACAATATGAGTCTTGTACTAACAAGTGCAAAAACTGGGGAAAATGTTGAAAAAGCATTTGTTGATTTATTAAAACGCATTATTTAAAATTATCTAGTATTATTTATTTGGACTTTACTTTTTTCAGAGAGCTCCCATAAAAAGGGAATAAATAAAAAATTTTTAAAATTTAATGGGAGTTTAGAGAAAGGAAATATCTTCATAATCAATTGAGTCCAAATTTTTCTTGGCAATACCTAATTCACGAACCTGTTTATTCAATTTGAGAACTGCCTCTCTGACTATGCTCTTTTCTTTAGCGCCGGTGCAGACAATTCTCCCAGTTGAGAAAATCAGAAAAACAGTTTTGGGATCTTGCATTCGGTAAATAAGTCCGGGAAAGACTTCAGGCTCATACATTGCATATTCCATCACAATTGCTGCCATATTTAAATCTATATTTGTATGAAGATCACCACTCGCCACGATATTTTGAATGGTTATTACAGGATTTTTTACATCAATTCCGGCTTTTTTAATATTTTTAATTACTTTTTGAACAACCTTATCAGATTCAGATGCTTTTCTAAGACCTGTAACTACCATTTTACCGGTTGAAAAGATTAAAATTGTTGCACGTGGTTTTTCGATTCTCATTACCAGACCTGGAAACCGTTCAGGATTATATTCCACATCAGGTAGTTTTCTCGCAATCTGATTTAGATCAATTTTCTCCGTGATTTCTACTACTACTGTGCCTACAACATTCTCAATTTTATAATCCAAGTTCGCTTCGTAATCATAATCTTCCCATTCATCTTCTTCCTCCCCTTCTTTTAAATCATTATCTTCATTAAATTCTTCTTTACTCAAGGTTTTTATACTCAAATAATAACTATAAAATGATGAATCAATAAACTATATTAATTTAAAGATGATTTTATTGCAATATTCTTAAGATGGACTAAATAAAATAATGAAATTTTTTATCCTATTTAAATATATATTTAAAATAAAAATTCATTTAAAAATGAATGCTTATGATATTAAGTTTATTTGGTTTTGTTAAAAGTTATAACAAACTAAACTTGATGTTATGAATTATTTTCTGAAAATCTCGCAAGAGTTTTTCATTCATTATCCCTTCATTCATATTATTTAAATAAATCAAAATTATTTTTCCCGTCTCTATATCTTTAAATCCACTAATTCGGAAATGATCAAAATTTTTGCTACAAGAAATGTAAAGAGAATCGGGTTGCTCATCGTAATGTAAATGTGATGAACAGTGAATGCAACGATTTTTTGAAATATGATTAAAGATATTTTTAATTTTTAAATCTGAGATATTTTCATTAACCTCTAATTCCATGAATATATTTCAGATGAATTTATAAAGAAATGTTATAATATTTCAGTATTACAAACCAATATAGGTATATAATACTCATTAAACCAAGATAAAAATAATATGAAAAATCTATATTTTTATTCATTTTAAGACAATAATTTAAAAGTTATAATATGAAATATCATCCAGATATTACAAAATACCTTAAATCAAATCTAAAACTTATCAAATTTTCTAAGACCACTAGGCCCTATATTATTTTGAAATTATTAACATAATAATAAAATAAAAATAAGTTTATATATCAAAAAATGTCTTTTTAAGGTCACCTCAAGAATCCTAATCAATCAAAACCAATAACCTTAGAGTATATACTCCTAGAGGAAAATATATGTTGTCTTTTTATGTCCTACACTAGAACAACAACAAAACATATAATAAATAATATAATTAATACTTATAATAATATAAAAAAAAGAATCTATATAATATATAATATATATCATTCTAAATAATATATAGTGTAATATAAATTGATTAAATTTATGGTCTATCCTTTTTTATTTTTTTGTCTATGTCCAATCATCTCAAATGAGTTTAAGCATATATGGGAAGTGTGGAAAGGGATTTAGACAAGACATCAATTTTGAGAATTATTTTTTCTTCAATTAAATTATATTATAAATCTCTCTTAGGGAGATCTTTTTGAAGATTCTTTTTTAGATTCAAATATCTCAATCTGAATCCATTATTCTCGATATGAAAATAAATCTCTCCTAGTAATTCAAAATTTTGGTCTACTATTTTTATGAAACATATTAATTCTAAGGGTATTAAGCCTTAAACTTAATGATCTAAATCCAAAAACATAATTACTTAGACCAGAATAAAGCCTATATTCTGAATATATTTATTATTTAAATGATCAATAAAAACTCATTGAATAAATCATAAGGTAAATTAATAGTTTTTAAGTTTGGAAGGTAGATTCTACTCAATAATAAGTATCAAAAATATCAATCTATTCAATTATGAGGTATAAGGTATTTTAATTGAATTATAACGGTTTTATCATTAAATTTTAGTATTTTATACTCAAAGATAAGTAATTCTTAAATATTCGTTAAAACAATATATTCATAGTGAAAAAATAATATCACATCTTTTATAACAATACAACAAAGAGGTTTTAAAGATATGTCTTCATTACGCCAGGAAGTTTTCCACTATTTGGAGAATCATCCAATAGCTAATAATGAACAATTATATGAAGCATTTAAGGGAAAGAATAAAAATAGTATTAGAGATTAAAAAAAGCAATATTTAGACCAAAGGAGAATCTTAGGAAAAAAACTTCACATATTCGGAAAAATCGATATAAGATCGATAAAATCTAGCAATATCATTATATCTAAAAGGAGAAAAAAAGATCAAATTAATTATTTCATACCTTTATTAAAAACTTACAAACTCTTTCTTCTCTAAATTTTTAACCAGATCTATGATATTGTGAAGAAGGTAAAAGAGAAAGGATACTTCATTGTTAGTATTTATAATGAGTTAGTAGAACAAATAAACTTAGGGAATTTTAATTTAAATGATATATCAGATTTTACTTATGAAATAGAGAATAAGCTAAAGATTTTTGATCATATATCTTGGAAAAAAACATCTATTATTAATTTAAATTCTTGGTCATCTCCTATTCCTGAGACTTCTATTTATGGATTGAATCATACTAAGAAGAGTGATTCTAAGAAGAGAGAAGATGATTTCCAAGAGTTTTGTAATATAAGAGCTAAAATACTTTGTTATTTTCTCCCTAAGTTTTATGGTCTTTATTTCCATTTAAGAAAACAAGAATATATATTAAGAGATTTCTCAAAAGCTTGTTTGCTTAACAATTTTACTAATAATGATCCGATTAGTATAAATGATTTAATTTTGACTTTACAAGTTATTGAAAATTCTTAAATCTTGTTTAGATTAGTTAATCTACGACAAATTTATGGTTAAATCTTATTACAATTTATTAGAAATCTATTCGATTTTATTTGAAAGTTCGGGTAATTTTATAAATGAATGAAGAATTATAAAATTTTTCAACGCTCTTTGTTTATAAAATCTTTCTACCCGCTTTTTTTTATCTTTCACCTCATTAACATTAAGAT
>JAHLWE010000350.1 GCA_019058135.1 Promethearchaeota archaeon
ATTTTTGTAAGAAGAAATTAAAAGAGGGGAATTTTAACGGAATTATTACGCGTGAAGGTCACGAGCAAAAATTAAAAGAATTAACAAAAGAAAACCAACAAATTGAGAAGCAATTAAGAGAATTTAACGATAATTCTTCTCACTCTGAAATAATAAGTAATGAAAAAATAAAAGATAAAAGAGAAGTGATATTAGAAAAGAGAAATACCGAGCTGAAACAAAAACAAGAAAGTGAAGAATTGGAAGAAGAAGAGCAAATTTCAAAGGAAAAGGCTAAAGAATTAGGAAGAAACCTTCCTATCCGTGAGAAACAAAAGCAAGAGAAACAAAAAGAGATTCCAAGATTTAAAGAAAGGATTTCGAAAGAAAAGAAAAGATACATAGAATTTAACCGAGAAAAAGTGAAATCAGAAGAGAAAATAAAATCGGAATCCTCTTCAGTGAATAATGAGAAAAAAGAATTAACTTCAAATAAACAAAAATCTCAAGACATAAAAAGAGAAGGAGTAAAAACGGATCAAAAGCAAGAAAAAGAAAAAGATGTGGAATTAAATAAATTAAAGGCGAAACTCGATCTTACTGAAGGACATCAAGAAAACTTAGAACATTATAATGATATTCCAACTCAGATAAAAGGAAAAAATAATGAAGACATATTAGGACCAAAAAAGGAACTATTAAAAAATTATTGCGAAGAAAAATTAAAAGAAAATGATTTTGAAGATAGCTCTTTTAACCATAGAGATTATGAAAGATTTTTAACAAAATATTCTACGAACCTTGAATCTAATGAAAATGAAAAAATCCGAGAGACTTCTGAAAATTTTTTAAATCATAAAAATATAGATTCAAAAAATGAAGAAAAAAAGAGCCTCCAATCTATTTCAACAGATAAAAATAAGCTATTTATACCTTCAAGAGAAGAAGAAAAGTCTAATGTTCGGACTGAACAAAAAATTAATAGTGAAAAAGTTTTAGAGAAAAATTATGATTATCAATTAGTAGAAGAGTTAAATGATTTTTCCAAAGATTTTAATGAAAAAACAATAGAAATTGATGCTAGAATTAAGGGAAATATTTCAGAATTGAAATTTATGAAGGACCTAGTAAAAAATGATATAAAAACTTTTACTCTTTATGGAGATGCACAACACTATGATCTTATTATTGAAAATAACAATAAATTTTCAAGGATTCAAATAAAGACCGGAACTTTTAATAAAGATGGGTCGATAGTATTTTCACCATTTAGAACTTGTAAGGGCCAATACAAAAGCTATGAAGGAGAAATTGATTATTTTGGTATTTTTTGTCCAAAAAATAATAAATCCTACCTTGTACCAATGCAGAGGGTGGGTCATAAAAATATTTTTAAGAAATTTCGAATAGAAAAGGATGAACAGGAGAAATTTATTATAAAAGAAGGCTCTTTTATTGGAGATAAAAAAAATGATAATATTTTTTTAAAAAAAAAAATATCAACTCAATTAATAAAAGAAGGAAAAATAGTTTTTGATCAATTGGGCATAAAGAAAGAAAATGTTTTAGTCTACGATGATAATTTCAAGTTGAAAGAGGATAAAATTAAACATATTTTTCATGAATGTGAGGTTTCTGAAAAAAATAGACTTATCGGTCATGAGATAACAAAACCTACACAAAAAGACATTTCTAAGGTTGCACTTTCATCAGATCTTATGGGAACAGGCAATATTGTTTGTAATCCCAATATAAATGATATTGATTATGATTTTGTCTTGGTAAAAAATTATGAATTAAATCAACATGATCTCCAAACCCAAGATAATATTACAAAAAATATACCACAATTTTATAAAGTAAAAATAACCGAAGCAAAAATTGAAGATGGTAAGATCAAAATCTCTTCGGATAAAATTAATTCAAAAAATCAAATTAATCATTATGGGCTATATGATCAACGAACTGATAAATCCTATCTTATTCCAATCAAAAATATCCAAATTGGATTAAAAAATGCTAATGCATATTTGATAAATGAAAACAGGAACCTGATAAAAAATTTTGATCCAAAAAAGTATGGTGAAATAAATGAAATGAGAATTGCTAAGGAATTTATAAACAAGGGCTATAATGTATTAACTCCAATTACTGGCAATGAAAGATATGATTTAGCTATAAAAAAGGAAAGGAAATTTTATACTGTTCAAGTTAAAACTGGCAGGACTTATCATGAAAAAGATAATAGATATGTGAGATTTGAAGCTTCCGTACAAAAATACGACACCTCCAGGTTCAATTATAAAGGTCGTGTTGATTTTATTGCGGTAGTTAATCAAGATACTGGTAAATCCTATATTATAGATGTAAATAAATTACCTATTACGGATGGAAAATTAAAATTAGATGAAGAAGGAAAGATTCACCAAGGAACACTCTTGGCAAAGAATCAAGAATTTGGAAATATAGAAAAAATAATTCAAAAGTATGATATTGAACAACAAAGAAAAATAGATATTAATAAGCAAATTCATGAAATTTCTAATAAACCCATTGAAATTCGACAAAATTTAGAAAGAAATCAAATAATTAATACTTTAAGTGGAAATTTGAAGTATGAAGATATAAAATTAACAAATAAAATATTAGATAAATATAAAAAAGATTTTGAAAATCGAAATCCCAAATCTAAGACTATATATCAAGGTATCATTACTAGGGATTTTAGAGATTTCATTGTAAAACTTCCTGAAATTAAATTTCAAATTATAGAGAAATTAAGACAAGAAAGTCTTTATGCGGAAGATGATAACAAACATCAATACGTTTATGATTATATAGATAAATTTTATGAGGAAAATGGCAGAGGTCCTAATACTACTGAGTTGTATCAAAAATTTTTAAATTTTAAAAGTTATATGTTAAGAGGAAAAATTAATGAAATTCGTAAAAATAAATCACATTATTATAATGATTTATAATAATCATTTGATTTTCAAAAAAGAATAATTCAGATGATTTTATGCCAAGGAGGGGATTTGAACTTTCGGAAAGCCTCCGAGGCGGAAACTTTTCCCCGATACCCAGATCTTCAGTATCACCTTTGTTTAAACAAATCTGGTGCGTTCCCGGGTTACGTATGTGCCCTATTTGAGCGGCATTCTACGCCACCTTGGCTTATATTTTTCTTTTTTATTTATTCTGTTATTATATTTTATTGGATTAATTAAAAATATTTTAAAAAATTATGTAATAATTGTTTTGTGTATTAAACGATTTAATAATATAAGAAGAAAATGCGCCCGCCGGGAATCGAACCCGGGCCACAGGCTTGGAAGGCCTGAATACTACCTCTATACAACGAACGCGCATTAATTTTTTAATATAATATTATTAAGAATTATCTATTTTTTTTAATTTTTGGGAAATTTATTCATATAATTCAATAGCCAATTCATAGAATGTAATTATTCTACTTGCGATAATCCATGAATCTAGACTTTCATTATAGAGGCAAATTAAGTTGTCAGATATAGATAAAATATCTTCATTAAACATTCCTTTTTGGAAACCGCCAATAAGAACTAATATTTTTTTAGTTAAATCTGAAGAAAATAAGGTAATTGGATTTTTGGTTAATTTACCTTTACTTGAGAGTAAAAATTTTTCATAGGGATTTATTTCAATAATTAAATCTTTTAACGAGCCAAAATATTCGGATATTAATGTTTCTTTTTCGGATTTGATATTTCGCTCAATTAATAATTTTGCTATAAGACCTTTAAATCTCTCATAATTACGTAGAATCCGTAGCCGTGGATTAATTTTAAAAATTTTATTATTTATAGTATGAATATAGAGTTGTAAAAGCCCCTTTTTATTTAATGGAGAGCCTAAGGAATTAAGTAGGAATTGATGGACGATATCAGGTCTCCCCCTTTTTCCAGCATTGGGAAGTTTATTCATAATTGGATGATATATTGCATTATCAAGGATCATAGAGGGATAATAATTAGGATCATAATTTTTTTTAGTGATTTTTTCTGGTTTTAATTCATCAGGTATTAATTCAAGTCCAGTTTCTGCAAGAATTATAATCAATGGCGTAAGATTTCTCAGCTCTTTATGGAGAATTTTCTTTTTTTTCTTGTCTTATTTTTGGATTTTTCTTTTTAATATAATAACGAGTTTTATTATTACAAATGAAACAGGTTAAGGTCACATGAGAACCTTTTCCCCGACGTGATTGCATTCGATAACGACAATTCACTCCCGGAACAAGAAATCTCTTACAAGAATGGCAAATTCGTCTTTTTAATTCCTTGGGTATTTTTAAATTTGCACGCCGACTATAGGCTTGGCAGAGCTCTATATATCTATTTGCAAGATCTTGATCTTTTGGAAATATTTCATCTGCTCTTTCAAATAAAAATCTTATCCGAGATAATGCGATTTTTTTAATAATTTGTTTATTTTTTTTCATATTGAATTTTTAGGAGAATATATTTTTTTTTTAATATCAGATTTTGAAATGATGAAGGTGTGTCCTCGTACGTCAAGTAAAAAAGAGTTGGTTTTGTTTTTGATTAGCTCGGCTATATCTTTAATCTCTATTAAAACCAAGGCTGATTTAAGGGCGTGAATTTTTAATATCTTTTCTTTTTTAAGCATTTTAGATATATGATTAATCAACCCTTCAGAATTTAACCCTGTTTTTCCAATATTAACTAGCGCTTTGCTATGTAATACATCAAAATACTTATTTCTCAGATTCATTATCTTAAATTATAAAATTTCCGAAAATTTTTTAATTTCTGTATGTTTTTACAAATAATAAATAAATTAAAATATTCATAAAATATCAAGTTTTGCTCTAGCAGTATAGAAGTTATGTCGATTTATAGTGTAGAACCAATAAAATTGATACAAGCCGTATCCGAAAAATTAAAGGAATACTCAGAAATAAAACCCCCAGAAGGTAGTGAATTCTGGAAGACCGCTTTCTATAAAGAAATTGCACCTTTAGACCAAGAAAATTTTTGGTATATTAGATCTGCATCCGTCTTGCGAAAGATCTGGAAGTTTGGTCCAATCGGCGTAAATCGAATGAGAAAAAAGTATAGTGGAAAAAATCGAAGGGGTTCAAAACCTGCACATAGTGCAAAGGGTAGTGGTAAAATAATTAGAGTAGCAATCCAGCAATTAGAAGATGCAAAATTACTTGAGAAAACAGAAAAAGGTGGGAGAAAAGTATCTCCCGAAGGTATATCGCTTCTAGAACGAACTGCCCATTGGCTCCTACGAGAAAAGTAGCAACCCGAACACATTTTTTTGCAGGGTCTATAAACTTAGAATCAAAGGGTGTAATAATTAATGAGTAATGAAGATGAAGAACTGGAAAGAATTAAACGAGAAAAATTAGCACAGATTCAACAACAAGCAGCACAAGGAGAACTTGCAAAACAGCAACAAAAAGAACTCGAACTAAAAAAATATAATTTAATGCGACAAATTCTTTCACAAGAAGGAAGACAACGCTTAGAAAATATTAAATTAGTAAAACCAGAATTTGCTCAAATGATTGAGTTACAATTAATTCAGCTTTTTCAAGCAGGAAGACTAAAAGGTCAAATACCATTATCTGATGAACAATTTAAAAAATTGTTAGAGCAATTAACCCAAAGTTCGAAAAAAAGAGATTTTAAGATTAAACATTTCTAATTAAAAGTTAAATAAAATGGATACTAAAGCTGAAAATCATGAGCAGAAATAAAGATTTAGCCCATAAACTCCGCAGAGGTAAAGCACTTAAGCAAAATCGCTCAATTCCAACGTGGGTAACGATGAAAACACGTTCAAAAATAAGAAGTTCTCCTTATTCCCAACGACATTGGAGAAATCAGAAATTAAAGAAAGGATAACAAGAATGGTGTGAAACATGGGTAAAAAAAAGGAAAAAGAAATTAGTCTTGACGATCTAGAGGAAGAATTAATCGAAGAAAAAGAAGAAACGGGAGAGGAAGTAGTAGAGGAGGAAGAAGAAATCGAGGAAATCGAAGAATTTAGTTTAGATGAAGTAGCTGAGAAAGAAGAAATTGAGGAATTATTTGCGGAAGAAGAAGGAATCGAGCGAGAAGAAGAAATTGAAGAAATTCCGAAAGAAGAAGAAATTATCGATGAAAGAATTTATATTGTTCCATTATATAAAGCTAGAAATGGACCCAGAACAAAATGGGCTAAAAAATCTGTTAGATATTTAAGAAAATTTATGACTCGCCACTTTAAACCTGAAGCTTTAATTATATCTCAAGATGTTAATGAAAAAATATGGTCTCGAGGTATAAGCAAACCCCCAAGAAAAATCAAAATAAGAGCAACAAAAAATATAGACGGGCTTGTAGTTTGTTATTTAGCCTAATTCTACTATTTAGACAAGAAAAGTGAACTGATTGGTTATAATAAAGTCTAAAATTTTTGGAGTCTATTCTATAGGTGTCTATTTAGCAGCAAATAATTCTTGGGTCTTATACCCGCTGAATATTGACCAAAATTTACTTTTAAAATTAAAGGAAAATTTTGATCTTTTAATTCCCATAAATATTAATAGATCTCCACTTCTTGGTGTCTATGTTGCATTAAATAATAAGGGAATTCTCTTACCTAGAATAGTATATGACGAGGAATTTAAAAAACTAAAAAGAGAAGTTGGAGATTCTGTTCAGATTGAAGTTGTTAACTCATTGGACAACGCATTAGGAAATATGATTTTATGTAATGATAAAGGTGCTATTATTAGTTCTCTTCTCAAAAACCATCAAAAAGTCATTAAAGATGTTTTAGATGTAGAAGTTAACGTATTTGAATTCGGAGGTAACCAGCTCCCTGGTTCTAATGGGATTACTAATAGTCATGGTTGTTGTATTCACCCTCTTAGTACCGATGAAGATGTTGATGTTGTTTCTGATTATTTGAAGGTACACGTTGATCTCAGTACGATCAATCGGGGGATTCCTTATTTAGGTTCTGGAGCGATCGTAAATGATACAACTGGAATTTTTGGTTTACTCTCAACAGGTCCTGAATTGATGAGACTAACAAATGTTCTCCACCTTTAATCTGTATCTTATTTGTATTACAAATTACCAAAATTTTAATGTTTTAAAAAATACAAAAAATTAAATTAAAATAATCGAATCAATCAAATATCGTTGAAATTACAGTGAGTGAAGTAAAAATCTTTAGAATTTCGGGATTCTATACTAGGAACCGAGTTAAATACTTATTTCGGAAAGATGTTCGGGCTATAAAAGAAGAAGATGCACTTGAAAAAGTCTTGAGTTTAATAACTTCAACAGGTTTATTAAGAAGGCAGATTAAAATTGAAAAGATTGAGGTAATTAAGCCAGAGGAAACAAGTGATATGCTTTTAAGAGAAATTTCCACTACCGAATAAATAAATTATTATTTTAATAAAAAATTTTGTGATTAGAATGAAAAATCAACAGGATCTCCAGCGTCAACTACAAAGCCTAAATTTCCTACAACAGCAATTTGAGTTTTTAAAAAATCAGATTGAAATTATCGATAATTCTCTACAATTAGTAAAGACCACAAAAAAAACAATAGAAGGTCTTACAGAACTTAAATCGGGAGATGAGCTAGTTGTTCCAATTGGAGGAATGGCTTATATTAAAGCTAATATTTTAGAACCTAATAAAATTCTTATGTATGTAGGCTCGGATGTTATTATTGAAAAAAACTATGAAGAAAGTACTGAGTACATTGATGAGTTAATAAAACGTCG
>JAHLWE010000351.1 GCA_019058135.1 Promethearchaeota archaeon
ATCTATGATATTCTCCAAGAAATGATATTGCAACAGATGCTTTTATTCGTGGGTTTTCATCTAAAGAATCAAAATAGGAATAAAAGGACAACGCACCGCCTCCAAGACTGAAACCAAAAAGTCCTATGGATTCATTATCAACTAATTCTTTGGTTAAAATAAAATCTAAAACTGCATCTATATCTAAACTATGTTTTGGAGTATTTGCATATCCCTCGACCATATATGATCTATCAACTTCCAATCCACCTAAAGATGAACCATGACCTCTTAAATCGAAAGTAACAACAATAAAACCGTGCTCAAGCAGATTATATCTCAAAATTCTATTTTCATATCGATCACCCGTTAAAGAATGACAATATATTAAAGTAGGGTATTTAGATTCAGAATCAAGATTATTAGGATAATAAAAACTTCCTTCCAAGCGAATATGATCTTCAGTATAGACAGTGAAATTTTCAACATTCATATTTAGTTCAAATGAGGATTCAACAAATACACTTAAGAGAAAAATTAATAATAATGTCGTTAAGATCAAAAAAGCAATTTTATTTCTTCGCACTCTTAATTTCGACAGAATTTTATCTATTTTCTGCATTATTATAAGCAAATTAATTACTCCTAATATTTAAAATTTAAAAAATATAAGATTTCCCTTTTTTCCCGTGAAAAAAAGGATTATATTTGATTCATCGCAAATTTATTAAACTGAATTAATATTCACCTAATAATGAGTGAGATTTTTAAAGAGATTTTTACGATATTTAATTCCTTAGAAACCCAAGAACCTGAATTAATCTATATTTTCGAAAAGCATTCTATTAAACCAACTGATGAAATTGCTAAATCTTGTGCAATTATTAGCAGTTCTATTAATTCAATTCTAAAATTATATCCAGATATCACAGAAATGAACGATAAGATAAAAATCAAGGCACATCTAAAATTTTACTATCAGTTAATAACGAAATTAATGCATTTTCTCAAATCAATCGAGAATTTCCAACAACTTAGTGATGATTATTATGATCAAATGATTGAATTTTTAGAAAGAAAGAATTTTTTAATTAATGGAAAATACACAAATCTCGCTAAAAAGGAATTAGAAATCTTTTTTTCTGAAGAAAAAAGAAAAGAGATGGAGTTTTTTCTTGGAAAAAGATTGAAAGATCCTTTCAAACCAAAAAAAATATAAAAAAAAAGAGAAATATAATTATTTTAAAGTTCTTGTATTGCTTTTTTTTTTGCTAACTTTTCCTCTTCCGTTAATTCAACTTCTCCTCTTTTTACGAAAAACATTAATATTAATGCAACAAAAAGGAATATTGCACCATCTAAAAGCAGAGTAGTTTTACCCAACAGATCTGTAAGTGTTCCCACGAGATAAGGACCAATAATCGCAGCCATAAAACTAAAAAAATAATATACTCCAGTATAAGTTCCAATTTTCTTTTCCGTACGTGCCATCTCCCAAACTATTACAATAGAATTAATATTCACTAAAGCCCATCCAATCCCAGCAATAACGAACGCTATAGTAATCACTGTTATAGTTGGAATTAAAAATCCTATAAATAAAGCAACAATAAAAAGAACCAATCCTATTTTAATTGTTAATCTTCGACCTATTTTTGTAGCAATTATTCCTGCTGGGAAAGCAAAAAGAACAAATGGTATTGCAACATAATTTAACATAAAACCTGCTGGACCACGGTCCATACCTAAAACATCAACACCTTATACAGTAAATAATGCTTCTAATCCTTGATATCCAACAAACCAGAAGAAGATCGCCAATAACATAAAAAGTGTACTTTTATCCTTTTCAGATAAAATATCCTTAAAACTCTCAATTAAACCTATTTTTTCTTTTTTAGTTTCGATTTTTTTGCCCTCTTTTTCAGCCTCTAAAATTATTTGGAAACTATATGAGTCCTTTTCTTTTACAGTGAATAATAACACGACTAATGATACAACCATAATTATCGCAACTATAAAAAAAGTTAATTCCAAACTAATGGGAACTAATATCAGATTAAATGTATATGCTATTATAGCTCCAAATCCTCCCATTAAATTGATTATTGCGTTACCTTTACTCCTATGTTGTGGTTTTACAAAATCAGGCATTAGGGCAACTGCTTGTGATCTGTAAGAAGCCATGCTAATATTGAATAAAAACATAAAAAGAAGTAGTATCCAAAAAGAAGTTTCAAATGGTATTAATATAAAAAAGAAAGCCGCTAAGGGTATTCCAACTATTATATATGGCATTCTTCTTCCAAAACGAGTTCGTGTATTATCTGAAATAGAACCCATTACAGGTTGTATAAGAACGCCAATTACATTGTCCATCGCCATCCAGATACCTACAAGAGCATATGAGCCCAGATATAGAAAAAGACTTACATTAATTTGAGTATTATATATGCCCCATACAATCCCTGTTGTAAAGAATGCTAATCCAATGAAAAATGTTAATTTAATATCCAATTTTTCTTCTGACATATTTTTCATCTAATTTACGATTTTTTTTTATTTAAAAATAGAAATTATTAATTTTTTTTAAATTAAAATTTAATAAAATCTATTCTAATTTATAGCTTACTAATCATTTAAACAAGAAAGAAAAATACTCTTCTCTAATAGGGACGTCCAATAATCATCTTTTTTTTCGTAGGACGGGCACAAACAATGCAGTTGAAATTAAACTCCCTTTCAGAATATTCTTTACTGAATTCTTTCACATATTTAATTGGCGTTCCAATGATTTTTCCTTCAGTTCGTTTTTCAATTTGTTCTGCACAGTCGTATTCATCACATAATGGAACAATAACTATTCCAACTCGTTTTTCTATTAAATCATATAGCTCATCAATATCATCCGTTTCTTTTGTGGAGTTTTCCATTAGTGTTTTCGCTCTCTCATGCAGGTCTTTCTGTATTTCTTCAAGAATTCTAGGTATCTCTTTAACTCCTTCCTTAAAATCTAAAGTAATTCTTTCACCTGTATCTCTTCTAACAACAATAAATTGCTTTTTTTCAATATCTTTAGGTCCGAATTCAATACGTATTGGAACCCCTTTGGTTTCCCACTTGTAAAATTTTTTACCGGCACTTATATCTGAATCATCAAGCTTCACACGGATCCCTAACGAATTAATGTTATCTAATAAATTCCTAGATTGCTCTAAAATTTCTTTCTCTTTACCTTTAAATATAATTGGAACAATTATAACTTGAATAGGAGCTACTTCAGGTGGAAGACATAATCCAGAATCATCTCCATGTTGAGTAACTAATGCAGCAATTGCCCTTTCACTGATTCCATAACATGTCTGATGCACAAATTTTATCTCTCCGTTAGCAGCTTCATATGTAATTTCAAATGTTTTAGCAAAAATTTCACCAAGATTATGGACTGTCCCAAGTTGTAGAGTTTTATGATCTTCAGGAAATATTGTCTCAAATGCTATGCTATACTCAGCACCTGGAAATTTATCATAATCCGGGCGTTTATTTATAATATAGGGAATTCCTAAACGATCATAAAATTTACTATATATCTCTAATCCTTCCATTACTTGATCCTCAGCTTCTTTAGCAGTAGCATGAGCTGTATGAGCCTCCTTGAAAGTTGTTAATTCCCTTACTCGTATTAATGGTCTTGTTGTTTTTGTCTCATATCTAAAAG
>JAHLWE010000352.1 GCA_019058135.1 Promethearchaeota archaeon
CGCTTATACTTCAACAGAAATGGCACTCAACGCGGCAAATCTCACTATCCAAGAGATTGATTCTGCTGTGTATGGTATTTTTAATGATTTGTTCGCCAGACAATTTATGCCAGATATCTTTATACATTCATATATAGGGCTTAATAATAAACCAGGAACACGAATAACAACGGGAGGTGCAACTGGTGGTTTTGCTGTAAGAATGGCATATTCAGAGGTTGCATCAGGTTTATCAGATATATCTCTTTGTTTAGGGGTTGAAAAATGTAATGATTGTTATGACAAACAAACGGGTACTACAACTCCAGAAGTCTTAAATGCAATTGCATATTCAGTTGATATGACTTGGGAATATCCGTTGGGGATGAATGCTGCAAGTTCATATGTATCTCTTGTGAATGCACATTTTAATGAATTTGGAAATCCTTCAGAAGAACAAATGGCTGAAGTTTCCGTTAAAAATCATGGAAATGCAATAAATAATCCAAAAGCACAATCACCAATGACGATTACAGTTGAAGATGTTTTAAATTCAAGAATTATTTGTTATCCTTTTAAAAAGTTGGATTGTTGTTTATATTCAGAGGCTTCAGCTTGTTTAATTTTAGCTGAGGAGGAAAAAGCAAAGGAGATTGCTGTCGAGACAGGAATCAATCCAATATGGATTAGTGGAGTAGGTGCTGCAAATGCAGATTGTTTTATTGGGAATAGAGACAGTATGGGAAGGCTTTATTCAAACATATATGCAGCGAAAGCTGCTTATAAAATGGCAGGTTTAGATTATAATAATATAAAAAACCAGATAGATTTAGCAGAATTACATGATGCTTTCAGTGGTCAAGAAGTGATTTCATATGAAGAATTAGGTTTTGTTGATTTTGGTAAGGGTGGTAAATGGATTGACGATGGAGGTCCTTTATTCTCAGGCGAATTACCATGCAATCCTTCGGGCGGGTTAATTGGTTGTGGACATGCAGTAGGAGCCACTGGTATTATGTCTACTGGTGAAGCTGCCCTTCAATTACAAGAACGAGCTGATAAACATCAAGTACCAATTTCTAAAGGAAGAGCCATTTCACATTCAATAGGAGGGCCTGGCGCAGCATTTGCTGCCGTTGTAGTAATGGAGAGGTGAAGAAAATGGAGTTTAAAGCACATGAGATATCAGATCAAATTAAAATTGCCTATAAATATTCTTTTGGAGGACAATCAAGGTTTTTCTTAGAATTAAAAGATAATAAAAAACTTTATGGAACAAAATGTACTAAATGTGGTTATGTCTGGATGCCTCCAAGGACTCATTGTTCGAAATGTTATGTCCCCACTGAGTGGATTCCTTTAAAAGATACTGGTACGATTATGGTAAGTACAATAGTTTGGTATGGAGCTGCAGAATTCATTAAAAATGTTCCTTATGGTGTAGGTTATATAAAATTAGACGGTGCCGATACATCAATATTTCAAGGAATATTCTCGGAAAATTTAGTTCCTTCTAAAATTAAACAAGGAAGTAGAGTTAGAGCCGTTTTTTTAAAGCGACGAGAAGGCAAAGCAAAAGATTTCTTTTTTGTTCCAGAAGAAGAATATGTATCTTGGATAAACAAACCAGAATATGAGGGGGGTTTAGAATGAACGATGCTAGAATAGAATTTGAAAAAATAATTGAATTAATAAATGAAACACCCAAATCAAAACAAGTTTTCGAATCAGAGGATTGGAGATATACTATTCAATTTAAATTGGATGGAGAAGATGATCCTTTTTTTCTCGTTGTCAAGGATGGAATTGGAAAAGTTATTGTAGGTGAAGATATTAATGCGGATATGTTAATCACTGGTGATAATAAAAGTATTATAAAAACTAGTCAAGGGAAAGGTGATTTCACTCATGGAATTAGTCGTGAAGAGATTATTGTTGAAAAAGGAAAAGTATTTGAACTTATGCGAGTTAGTCGAGCAATTGCTGCTGCATTAAAAGAACCGAAACAAAAATAAAAACAATTTTAAAAGAAATAAGGGATAAAAGCTGGAATAAACTATCAAGAATTATCCGCTCTCATTTGTTTTAATTCTTTTGAAAGTTTTTTAAAACCTTTTATAAGTTTCATGACCGAAAAGCCCCTGAAAGACTCACCGTTTTTTATTACATGTTGGCAAAGCATACGGAATAACAGTGCCACAACTTTTTTCAATATCCGTCATTACGTACTTCTTAACTAACTCCATTTCACGCTCATGGGTTTTCTTGTCTTTCCAAGCCTCAATTACTTGTGCAGTTTTGTATAAATTTGTATTTATCATACCTGGGAAAAATGAATTTATTTTAATATCGTTTTCATTCTTTTTAAATTCCTCTGCTAGGCATTTGGTAAAGGCAAGGACACCTCCTTTAGAAGCTGAGTAAATGCTCATATTTTCTACTGGTCTGTCGGCACCTCCACCAGCTAACGTGATTATACGTCCATATTCTTGCTTGAGCATGTACGGTAATGCTGCTGCAACTAAATTAATGACTCCTATTAAATTAATTCCAATCATTATTTTTGCATCAGAATTTGCTTTATCTAAAGAGATATATTGAAATGGACCATATATTAAATTCACACCGGCATTCGCTACTAAAATACGCACCGAGCCAAAAGTTGCAATAGTTTTGTCTACGAGTAATTTAACAGCCATAGGATCTGAAACATCACACGGGGCTCCGATTACCGAGTCTCCAAATTTTTCTTTAAATTCTACAAGGGTTCGACTAACATTAGTTTCGTTTCGAGAGCAAATTGCTACTTTACATCCTTCTTTAAGAAAAAGTTCAGCAATTTTTTTTCCGATTCCGTTCGTGGAACCAGTTACAATTGCAGTTTCATTTTTCATTTTCACTAAACTTTCACCATATTAGTTTCCTAAATTTAATTTTAAACAATATTAAATAATCTTATAGTTTAAAATTTTAAATGTATTAAGGATTTTATTAATTTAGTAAATCGTCAAATTCAGAAAAAAATCTAGCGATTCTGATTTCTATAAAATATAATTTAAAATGAATAGGATTATAAAAAAAGGATATGAAAATGAGTCTACAAGAATGTTTGGCAAGTCGCAAAGATTGTTCTGGTGAAGGTAAGCCCTTACTGCTGAAGGAAGTTTTGGATATTTGTAATTCCACACATCAAGCGGCACCTTCAAAGTCTCTATTTATTGTGCTGCCTGATGGGGATGATTATACGGGTGGCATATATAAGTATAATAAAAAGGAATTTAATTTAATAACAGATAAAGAAAAAACAAAATATAGCATAGAACTCTATCCAGAACTGCTTTTTAAAGATAAAATAGAGTTAAAGGAATTGATTCGAGTAGGACTTATTTGGCAATATCTCTCATTAAAAGTGGGAAGTATGAGGCTTGGAGTCTTACAACGTGCAATAGCTCCTAAAAAAATTAATAAGCTCCTTAACAAAGTCACAAATCAAAATTATGTTTTTTTGTATTCGGTGGCAGTCCGAGAACGAGATCGTCAAACTTTAATTGAAGATTCATCAGAACCTCTTCAGAAAGAACTAGTGGAAGGAATCCTTCTCCTCGATACTCCAGAATGCTATAAAAATCGCGCAATTTATGAAAATCGTTATCAAGGTGTTCCGTTAGATGCTGCAATTTTCAATCAAATTGAAAAGAAAGTTCCAGATATGACATCATTGTATGAACTTTCCCAACTACTCTGGGCATGCCAAGGAGAAACAGATCATACAACTCACGGTAACCGGGATGCTTTAGAAAAGAATGGTTATGGTCGTGTCCATGCATCAGGTTGTGCGGGATATGCCGTTTACCCGATTGTTATTGTAGATGACCTCGCCAGTCTGCCAAAAGGGGCCTATCTGTACAACTCTCTTGGGTTTTCCGCATTAAATAGATGGGTTCGTGTAAATGAAAGGTTAAATTATGATCATTTATTACAAAAATTTACCTCTAATAAAACCAAAGCAGATATTGAAAAGGAATTTGGGATTAAATTTTCAAACTATATAATTTTATTATGTATTGATCGAAAAAAACCGTGTTCAGGGTTTGTGCATAGCAAAATTGCCAAAGTATTTATGAACACCAAATACTGGGCGGAAGTTGAGGCAGGAATGGCACTAGCGGGATTACAACTCCAAGCCAATGCTTTAGGTTTCCCGTGGCAAAAAAAAATATTATCAATTCCAGACGATCCCAAATACAGAAAGTTATTTAGCCTCGATTCCGCAGAACAATTAATTAAAAAAATGGCATCAAATTTAGTGAACCTGCCAAAAAATGAGAAATTATCGCTTAAAGGACATTTAGTACCAACAGTAATATTTTTCCTTCAATAGAGATTTTGATAAAGAAAGATTTTACATAACTCAAAATGATGATATAATAAAATAAAAAAATATCAATTTATTATTTATGAAGCTTACCCTTAATATTTCCCTAAAAATCAAGTAATTCTGGATTTTTCAGCGCTCCTCGATTTACAGTTACCATTTCATGAATGACTTAAGTATCAATAATATCTAATTTTTTATTTGAAACTTGGTAGAGAATATTTATATTAATCTTCAAATTAAGAATAAACTATGAATTTTGAAAATTTAATTTATGAAGAAAAGGATCAAGTGGCTTGGTTTATACTCAATCGGCCTGAAGTCTTAAATGCATTAAGTATGAAACTTTCTGATGAGTTAGGTGCTGCTATAGAAATTGTAAGACAATCTACAAAACTTAAATTTTTGGTAATTAAAGGAACAGGTAACAATTTCAGTGTTGGAGATGACATTAAGGAAATGATTAAATGGGGCGATGCTAATGGTATAACACGACGAGTGAGATATTATCAAAATATGGCCAATCAGCTTGAAGAGTTAGATAAAATCACAATTGCCGCTGTAGATGGATATGCAGTAGGTGGTGGCTTAGAAATTTCTATGGCATGTGATTTTGTAATTGCCACTGAGCGCTCAAAATGGGGTATGCCAGAGGTAGATGTAGGAATAACTCCCGGATGGGGTGGTACCACAAGATTAGCTCGACTCATCGGTCGAAGGAGAGCTAAAGAAATTAATCTTATTGGTGCACTTCATTCCGGAAAAAAGGCGGTGGATTGGAATTTGTGGAACCGGGTTGTACCCAACGATCATCTTGATGATGAGGTGGAACGGTTATTGGAGGTACTTAAATCTAAAAATCAGCAAGGATTACGTCAATTGAAATTTATAATTAATCGCGGAGTAGAATGTGATTTATATACTGCTCAAGGTTTTGAAGTATTATCTGCTGGTTTAACTGGAGCTGTTAGTGGAATGTGGAAAATAAAAGATGCTGATCAGGGTAAGGGTATAATCGGCTTCACTGATAA
>JAHLWE010000353.1 GCA_019058135.1 Promethearchaeota archaeon
ACACGCAATGTTGGTTTCTTTTTTGCTGGAGGTTTAGGAATCGCTGGTTTCGTAGCAGCTTCGAGTTCAGGTAATGTTGGCTCAGCCGATATTGGCTGAGTTTTTTCTTCTTTTTGTTCTGCTGGTTTAATAATTTCAACTGGTACTGATTCCATTTTTACCAAGATTTCTTTAATCTTCTGCGCTTTTTCATTAAATTCATTTCCTAAACTATCATCCCCTAAATCAAGACAAAAATCTGCTATTTTTTCAAATAATTTTAAAGCCTTATGAAAATTTCCTTCATTAAGTGATAATTCAGCTTCTTGTAATAATTTATCTCTCTCAATCAATGGTTTCAATAAGGGACTTACTTCTGCACTCATTTCAAGGATATCAGCAATTATTGTAATCATTTTATCCCGATTTTCAGTTCTATTTGCAATCATCTTATAAGTCTTTAAGCCTAAAATGTTCTCAATTTCCGTTACAGGAAGTGCATCTGAAAGATCTTGTTTATTACCAATTATTGCAGTATGTGCATGGGGTGCTTCATCTTTTATTAAATCAAGGAAAAATCTACTTTTTTCTATATTTTCTAAAGTTGAATCTGTAATGAGAAGAACTGCATCGCTACCTTTAACAAAATTATTCCATAAATAGCTAAACTGTTCCTGTCCTGCAAAATCCCATAAATGAAAGTGAAGTTTTCCTATTTTAATAGTTGCTATATCTCCAGTTATTGTAGGGATATGTTCCATCGGTATTTCTTCAGCCCTAATTAATCTAGTTATAGTTGTTTTTCCAACACCAGAAAATCCTACGAGTGAAATTTTGGGGCGTAAATTTTTATGAATTAAGTCAATTGTTGGGTCAAATACTTCAAAAGTTTTAGAATCAAATTCAGTTTTGATTACATCCCCAAAAAGATTAAGAAATTCCCTTTTACACCTAAGTAATTCATTTTTAATATCCTTGGATGAATCAGTTAAACCTGTTACAAATAAGAACATCAAATCTAAATTTTTTTCCGTAGCGTATGTGATTCTATATTTATAATAATCATGATATTCAATTTTATCACTTGGTGCAGCTATAGCATCTTTACGTAGTTGTTTGAACAAAGTATCAAAATCATCTTGCGTTAATGCCTTGCCAAATTGACAGGAATATATCAATTCACCCTCTTTATAAATATAAACTTGCCTTAGAATAATATTCACCTAAATTAAATCTTGAACTTTTAACTCATAATACGCGTTTTAAATTTATTTATACAAATTTATGAAATATATTTAATTAAATCTTTAATAATCTTAAATTTTTGCTGTCTTTCTTCATCTGTTTTTAATGAGTCACCTAACTTAATTATTTCTTTCACGAATTCAAATTTTGTAAATTCATCAATTTTAAGTTTTTTTGAAATACTCTTTGCTAATTTTTCAAGAAACTTTTTTACACTTGGAATAAGATTTGATAAATCTACACTTTTTTTTAATTGCGCTAGTAAAATTAATTCACTAGTTTTAGTGATTAAAAAAAAATATTGTTCGCTTTCTAAAGTTATTGAATCTATATTTCTCAATTTAAGACTTTTAGCGAATATCTCTCTCTGATTTATCAAATCCAAAATTTCTGGCGGAATAATTTTTCCTTTATGCAAATCTTCAATTTCAGAACCTAATATTATACCATATTTATTTGCGATTAATGTATTGGTTTTCAATTCTGATTTAATTTGTTTTACAATTTTGCTATATTTATCTTCTTCGGACATCTGGAAATCATTCTGTGGAATATTGAAATATGAGCAATAAAAATAATTTACCCTTATAGCATAATCATGTAAACACAATATTATAAATTTTTTCACAAAAAATAATTTCTCTTTCTATAAACAAATCAAATTTTTTATACTATAATTTTTATTTTAATTGTTTCACTGTTCTTTAAAAATTTATAAATAATTAGAAGGTTGTATTACTTTTATACACAAGATTATTAGGAAATTTTTCTGTATTATTAAAAATCTAATTTAAAATTATTATATACGATGAATAATAATGTTTGATTATAATGAATATAATAGATGGATGAATGAAGCAGACAACACATTAAAATCAGCAGAAATAGATAAGAAAAATGGATTTTTCAATTGGAGCTGTTTTAAATGTCAACAAGCTGCTGAGTTTTCATTAAAAGCGCTTTTATATGGTTTAGGATCAACTCCTTTTGGTCACTCTTTAACAAAATTAACTAGCGACCTAAAAAATCATGATATTAATGTTTCTTCAATATTAACTGCTTGTAAAAAGTTAGATTTACATTACATTCCCTCTCGATATCCAAATGCATATTCCACAGGGGCACCATTCGAATATCATGATGAAGTTATTGCTGAAGAGGCTTTAAATAATGCGTCAATAATAATTAATTTTATTAAAGGTATTAAAAAATGAATACTTCCTTAAAAAGTATTAATTATGGCATTAAAAAATTTTGTGAAAATATTATTAAAAAATTAAATCCCAAATGCATTATTTTATACGGATCATTGGCAAGGGGGGATTTTAACGAGCGAAGCGATGCTGATTTAATTGTGATATCTTCGAAATTACCTAAAAATTATTATGAAAGGGCACAATTGCTTTATGACTTAATCGAAACTCTTGACCCTATTGAACCTATTGGTTTTACTCCCGATGAATTCATCAATATGATCGAAAACCGGCATTGCACAACCTTATTTGCAATGGAAGAGGGAAAACCTTTATTTGGAAAAAAATATTTTTCTTTTTTAAAAAAAATTCATAAGAAAATATTCAATAAGTATAAAATCATCAAAGGGAATTCATCTTGGATTGCCAAAATAGGATAATTCTAACGATGATTTTAAATTGAATCTTATCAAATAAAATAAATCTTTCAATGGTTACATATTTAAAAGATGGTATTTTTAATGAATAAATTCTCGTATCACTTCATTGAAAAGGAATCAGATGTCACTATAATCTCTGAGTCAAAAAAAGCAATTAAATTAGCTATTAAATCTTTTTATAAACATAGAACGATTCTTGAGAAATTTGTGTATAAAAATGAAATTTTCTTAAAATCTCTTTCACCAATAAAAGTCAAAGAGCCTCCCAAAATTATTAAACTTATGGTTAGATATTCTGAAATATGCGATGTTGGTCCGATGGCTACAGTTGCTGGCGCTCTTGCTGATATAATGGTAAAAGAAATGAAGATGAATGAGAAATTATACCCATTGAAAATTGCAGTTGTGGAGAATGGCGGAGAAATATCAATTAATTCTGAAGAATCTATTAAAGTGGGATTATATGCAGGAAAAAATCTACTTGGTGGAAAATTAGGCTTTCTTATAACTGAAAAAGATTCTCCTTCTGGTATTGGCTCAAGCTCCGCTAAAATTGGTCATGCAATAAGTTTCGGAGAAGCTGATGTCGTAACTATTTTCGCAACAAATGCCACACTTGCAGATGGTGCTGCTACAAGAATTGCAAATATCGTAAAAGGAGCTGATATTGAAAAGTCGATAAAAAAAGGTTTAGATCTTGTGGATGATCTCGAAGGTGTATTTGGAGCGTTTATTAGTAGGGAGGAAAAAGTAGGACAGGTTGGAAAAATACCAGAAATTATTAAAATTGTAGGTGATGAATTTACCTTAATTAAGAAAAAATTAGCAGATTTTTTGCCACACTACGAATTCTTTTATTAAATTTTAATTAAAAAGAAGGGAAATTAAAAATAACCTTAATATTATATAAATATAATAAATTAATATTATATATATTACATAAATGTATTATGAAAAAATATTAAAAATCTAAAATATTGTAATGACAGAGTATATTACAATTTCTGCAAGAATAAAAAAAGACTTAAAAAAGAAAATTGCAAAATACGGAATTAATATTAGTCAATTAATGAGGAATGCAATAGAAGCAGAGATCGAAAGAATTGAAGAAAGTGAGTTAAGAAAATCATTAAGGAAAACTGGGCAAATTCTTGCAAAAATTGATATGGAGACAATAACTAATTTAATTCGAGAGGATAGAGAGAATAGATGAATTTCTTATTTGATGCAAGTGCTATTCTTAATGCAATCAAACAATACGCCGAGAATTCAATTATTATTTTCAAAAAACAATATACACTCAATTTAGCTTTTTATGAAATGGGAAATGCCGTTTGGAAACTAGTTTATAGGGAGCTAAGTACAGAAGAAGAAGCCTTCTCAATTATTAATACTATAAAAAATTTATGGCAGTTATTTAATATAATAACCCTAAAAAAAGAAGATTTAAATGATATACTTCAGATTGCCATCAAAGATTCCCTCACTTTTTACGATGCTTCATATCTTTATTATGCAATTAAAAATAAAATTATTTTGGTTAGTGATGATAAAAAATTAAGGAAAACTGCTGAATCTTATGTTACTGTTATGACAAGCTTAGATTTAATAATTCCCCGAGAAGATTCATGAAATTTTTTCATTAAATCTTATTGATGGAAATTTAATAATTATGAATTACTTAAATTTTTATAATTGTAGAATTCAATAATTTTTGCCAAAGTTTCAAATTTTGAGGGATTCTCTAATTATGAAAAATTAGTAGAGTTATACAAGAAGGGAAAAATCCTAAACTCAAGGAGAGGTATCAAACTCTCTTTTTAATGCATGAGTTTAGGAATTGGACTTGTTG
>JAHLWE010000354.1 GCA_019058135.1 Promethearchaeota archaeon
ACGCTGATTTCATTAAATTGGTCACTTCAAGGAAAATTAACGGCATTACCCGATTTTATTACGTGGCCCGAAAATTCAAATCAAATAGTAAAGATTCTGAAATTAGCAAATGAGGAAAAAATTCCCGTAACTCCTTTTGCAGAAGGTTCAGGAGTTGTAGGAGGAGCAATACCAGTATATGGCGGAATTATAATTGATATGAAAAAGTTTAACAAAGTGCTTAAGATTAATGATAAGGATTTAACTGTTACCGTTCAAGCTGGTATGAATGGGATGAATCTGGAGAGATATTTAAATTCTAAAGGTTATACATGTGGGCATATACCTCAATCAATTTATACTTCTTCTATTGGAGGATGGATTGCTCATAGAGCAGCAGGTCAATTTTCTACAAAATATGGAAAAATAGAAGACATGGTTTTAGGTTTGGAAGTAATATTGCCACAAGGTAAAATTATTGAATTAAAAACAATTGCAAGGGCTGCAACGGGTCCACAACTCGAAAAATTATTTATTGGTGCAGAAGGTACATTAGGGATAGTAACAAAAGCTACCTTGAAAATATGGCTTTACCCAGAAAAAAGGGCGTTAATCTCATATGCTTTTCCAAAAATAGAAGATTCTTTAGAAGCAGTCCGAAAAATTTTAAGAGAACAAATCTATCCAGCTGTTATTCGTATTTATGATGATTCCGAAACAAATAGACATTTTCCCGACATAAAGAAAGCAAAAGATAAAATAATGGTGGTATTTGTATGTGAAGGCAATAAAAGACTCGTTGATTTGGAAGAAAAAATTACTAGGGAGAAATGCGAAAATAATAATGGTGTAGATTGTGGAGTAGAACCTGTTGAACATTGGTTTGAAAGTCGGTTCAATGTAAAAGAAACATCAATGTTTCCACCTTATAAACTTGTTGCGGACACAATTGAAGTTTCTGTGATGTGGGATCACGCTATTGACTTATATTACTCAGTTATTGAATCGATGAAAAAAGTCAGAGGTGTACTTCTAACAACAGCCCATGCATCTCATTTTTATCCTAATGGAGTTGGTTTTTATTTTACATTTGGTGGTGTTCCAGTTGAAGGAAAATCAGATTTTGAGTTTTACAAAGTATGTTGGGATGCAGCAATGCAGGGTTGTCTTAAAGTTGGCGGTTCAATTTCGCATCATCATGGAATTGGTATTAATAGGGCACATTGGATGGAAAAAGAATGGGGTAAAGCTTTATATACATTAAAAGAAATAAAGAAAACACTTGATCCTAGTAATATTTTAAATCCGGGTAAAACATATACTTCCCCGGGAAAGGAGGTTTAAAATAATGGGTGTATTTGAGACTCTTAAAAAATACAAATGGATGATACCAATTATCACAAGCGCTGAACGTGATGTTAAAAGAACTGTGTTAAAAAATTTTAGGCTAACAAAGAAAAATTTTTATCCTGAAGGCGAATACAAGGCTGATGTAAAAAATTTAATCAATTGTATGTTATGCCCAAATATGTGTAGATTTGATAGCAATTCACTCCAAGGAGCAATGAGTGAAAGGATGGCTCCAGCAAATAAAGCACGTATAGGATATTATCTCTCAGTCGGTAAGATTGACCCTTCTACTAAAGAAAATAAAGACTTTATTGATTTAATGTATGAATGCTGTAATTGCGGAAACTGTAAAATTTGGTGTCCATTCGATTTTTCAGTAGTTTCATTGCTTGAAACTGTTCGAGATGATATTAATGATAAAGGTTTGACTCCAAATTATATAAAAGAACAAATAGAAAAATTAAATAAAACTCATACTATAGAAGACACAAATATATTCAAGACTTATGAAGAGAAGGGCATTGCAAATATCGAATCTGATGGAAATGATGATATTTTTTATTATGTTGGATGCGAAACGATGAAATTTCCAGAAATTGTTAAAGCTAATATTGAAATATTGAAGAAAGCAGGTATTAAATTCTCAACTAATTTAGATAAAAGATGGTGTTGTGGTGCCCCAGTTTTTAATACTCGACATTTGGATTTAGCGAAAGAATATGCCAAGCAAAATGTAGATTTAATCACGGGTTCTGGAGCAAAACTAGTTGTGACTGATTGTCCAGGTTGTGCTGATACTTTGCTTAATCGATATGAAAAGATTGGTATTAAATTAAAAGTAAAAGTGATTCATATCTTACAATTATTTAAACCATTAATAGAGGAAAATAAACTTATTTTTAAGAACCAAATTCTCGAAGAATTCAAAAATGTTGTCTATCACGATCCATGCTTGATGTCAAGAAATTTAAATGTTATTTCCGAACCAAGAGAAGTTTTGAAAAAAATTCCGGGATTAAACCTATTTGAGCCAATTTGTAATGAAAAATATACACATTGCTGTGGGTATAGCGGTACGCTCCATTGGGCAAATAATGATTTAGCAGTAAAAATCTCGCAAAATAGAGTTAGTGAATTAACAGAAACAGGTGCAAATATAATCATTACGGCTTGCCCCCTTTGTGAATTAGGATTAGAAAAAGGAATTGAAGAAAATAATAAAGAAAAAATTAAAATAATTGATATATCTGAATTAATTGCAAAAGTTATATAAATTTCAAAAGAAAATATAAAAATGTGATAAAAATGGATACATATGTTTTATGCCTTGATATTGGGACAACAAATATAAAAGGCTTTCTTTTTAATAAAAATGGCGATATTTTTGCCCAAGCTAGGAGAAAACCCGCATATATTTTAGAAGAAAGAGGACAGGTTGAGCAAGACCCAAAGGAGATTTGGGATATGAGTAAGCAAGTTTTGGAAGAAGTTCTGGAATCGAATAATTTAAGTGCTAAAGATATTGAAGCAATTGGCATTTCCACTCAAAGAGCATCATTTTTATTCTGGGACAAGAAATCTAAAGAAATATATAGCAATATCATCACGTGGCAAGATAAAAGATCAGCGGCTTATGCCAATAAGATAACAAATTCGTTTTTTTTTAAATTTCTAAGAGGATTATCTAAGTTTCTTTACCTAATCACTAGAAAGAAAAGAATGTTATCAGCTTCAATGTTACGATTTAATACGGATTTTACAAGCCTTAGAACGGGATTTTTTTTAGAAAATAATCCAGAATTAAAAGAAAAAATAAAAGATCCAAATACTAGCATAGTTTGGGGTACAGTAGATACATGGATCTTATGGAATCTTACTGAGGGAAAAGTTCATGCCACCGATTATTCAAACGTTTCTTCTACCGGTATGTTAGCCCCCTTCACTCTAAAATGGAATGCAATTAGTTTAAAGGCTTTCAATATCCCGGAACATATCCTCCCTGAAATAAGAGAAACAAGAGGAGACTTTGGGACAACTAAACTTTTTGGTGGAGGAGAAATTCCAATTACCTCAATAATTGCGGATCAGCAATCAAGCTTGTTTGCAAATTTATCTGATATGAAATGCACCATTGGAACAGGTTCATTTATAGATTTAAGAACCGGTGAAGAGCCCTACGTCTCAAAGAGGGTTTTATATCCCTTAATCGCATGGAGAATTAATGAAAAAACAGAATATCTCTTAGAAGGAGTAAGTCATAATAGTGGGAATATTATAGATTATATACAAAATGAATTAAATTTGATTAATGATCCCGCTGAGAGTGAGAAAATGGCGCTAAGTATAAATGATACGAATGGAGTGTATTTTTTACCGACATTTACTTCAGGACTTTCTTTTCCTTACTGGTCAAGGACAAGGGGTAATATTTTTGGAATTAGTCTTGATACAAAAAAAGAGCACATAGTCCGTGCTGCTTTAGAAGGGATATGCTTTAGAATAAAAGATATACTTGAAGGGATTGTTGAAGATACTAAAATTGATGTAAAGAAGATAATGGTTGATGGTGGTGTTTCGCAAAATAAATTTGTCCTTCAATTTTTAAGCGACATTCTTGGAATGGAAGTGGAACATTCAGCTAATCCAGAGACTACTGCATTAGGTGCTGCTTTTATGGCTGGACTAGCAGTTGGGTTTTGGAAGTCTGAAGAAGAACTCTTGCAGCTAAGAAGAGTAGATAAAATCTATAAACCTCAGATGACAGAAGAAGAACGTAAAAAGAAATATTCCTGTTGGAAGGATATAATATCTCGCTCTTTGCGCTATGAAAATTTCTAAAATTTAAAATTTCTAACCTTTTTTTTACAATTACCTGAAAAAATAAATTTTGATTTAAATTATTATTAAATTGAATTATTATTCCCAGATTAAAAATATATAAAACTTCTTATTCTAAATAATTAAAATTCTATCCTTAAATTTTTTCCTTCTTTTCCAATTAAATTATTCTAAAGTAATGCAGACCGTAATCTGGACCACATACTATCAAAAGAATACCTGCAAAG
>JAHLWE010000355.1 GCA_019058135.1 Promethearchaeota archaeon
ATTTTTATCTATAATTCAGGATTAATTTGTGTAGATGCCCGTATAATTTTAAAAGATTAAGATTTTTATTTTTTAATTCTTTATACTTATATTTTTTTCATAACTGCTGTTTTGAAGATATTTAATATCTTTTGTAATATTTTTTGAAAATATTAAAAGAAATAACAAATATTAAATTAATGCAAAAAATAAAAAATTAATTTAAAATGTCAAAAGCATAAAAAATTGCCTTAATAACTGGGGTATGTGGATTTTCAGCCACATTTACTATTCAAAAATTATTAAATGAAGGATAGAAGATTATAGCTACTGACTTAAAAACGGTACCGAGAGATAATTTAGAAAAATTCGGTAAAAAAATTAGATTTATCGCCGCTGATTTAACCAATAAAGAAAGTTTAAAAACTACAGTTAAGGATGTTGATATTATTTTTCATTCAGCTGCTTTTTTTAATTATACAGCACCTTTAAAATTATTACATGCAGTAAATATAGAAGGAACAAAAAATTTAATTGAAGTAGCTATGAATGCTAATGTTAAAAAAATTGTATTATGGAGCTCATCATCCGTCTATAGAGAAGCCGACCCAAAATTTTATGAAATTCTAATAAAAGAAGATGTTAAATTAAATCCTAAGTGTGAAGGGAGATATGATATTTCTAAAAGAGAACAAGAGACAGCTGCTTTGAAGTATTATAAAGAGAATGGATTTCCACTAAGTGTTATGCGACCATCACCAATATACGGTCTGGGTTCATATTATGGAATTTATGCTTTATTTAAATCCATTCATCAACATATTTTATCAGAATGTCCACAAAATTTTCACAAGCGATCAATTCCTTTAGTACATGTAAAAGATATTGCTGGTTCAGCAGAATTTTTATCAGATGAAAAGAAATTTAATGGTGAAATCTATAATATTTCTGATGATAATGATTTAGATTTAATTCAGACATGTAAATTCATAGCTAATAATACTGATAGTAAATTAAAAGTTATTGTTCCAATACCTATTATTCTTTGGAAGATAATTAAACTGCTTTTTAAGAAATTATTAAGATATTTTTTGTATTTCTTTCCCTTACCTTTATCATAGATGATAATTCCTGTTGAAATAGCTTCTATAGCGATTAAATGGTAGTTAGTAATCATTATTTCGTTTCCTCCTCACCAATCAAAATATAACATCCTGCTCTATTGATAAAATTACCGAATTTTATAAATAATTAGAAGGTTAATATCATATTTCTACCGATCTAAGGAAAAATTAAAAAAGTTCTATTAGTAAAAGAAAAAAAAGGTTTTTAAATTAAATTATTTTTTTAGTAAAGTAGATTATTTTCTGCGTTGAATCTTTTTTGATTTGTTAAGTGGCAATAATAGACCTATACATACAATTAATGAAATCGCTATCCACTCAATAGGATACCCAGGAATAAAGGTAATTTCTTCTTCCTCTTCTTCTGCGATCAAATATTGTATGCTATCACAGACTGGCGTAGTTTCTCCCGCTGTATTTCGAAATATCACGCAGATCGTATATTCTGTATTATTTGTAGAGCCTACTAGATACAATTGTTTTGTTGTAGAATATGGTTCCCAATTGGTCCATGTTCCGGTCGTTCCATTTCTAAAGCACATTTCAGTTGCTCCATCAACCGATAGTGTAAGAGTCACCAGGGTGGAATTGGTAATTGCATCTCCATTATTAATACTTATGGTTGGATTCAATGGCAAATAAATCAAATATAGAATACTGTCGCTAACTAGTTCAGTCGTTCCTGTTGCATTTTGAAACTTTACATAAATCGTATATTCTGTATTATTTGTGGAGTCTTCTAAATATAACTGTTTTGTTGTAGCATATGGTTCCCAATTGGTCCATGTTTCGGTCGTTCCATTTCTAAAACACATTTCTGTTGCACCATCAGCCGATAGCGTAAGAGTTACTAAAGTAGAATTAGTACTGACAGCTCCCTTATTAATACTTATGGATGGATTTGATGGTGGCATGTATGAGACATTAATTCCGTAATAAGAGAAATGATCAAGCTGAGCTGTTAATTTTCCCGTTCCAGAATCAAATGTAGAAGGAACTTTTATCCAACTTCCTGTAATATTATCAAAAGTCCATAGTTCGCAATTATAACAATTATAAATCGATGTATCAATTTCTATTGTGGTATTAATTTTTCCTAAAATACTTGTCGAATCATTGCAATATACATCAAAATAGAATAATCCATTTTTTATCTCCAAAAAAATGGGCGTAATAGGTAAAGTTGCCCAGTATAACGCAATATTTTCAGTAGATATGAATTCGATAGTGAGATTGAATGTTCCAACTGGATCCATTTCGAGACTATGAGTCCCTGCAGAAAAAATAGTCTCGTTCTTCCTAAATATTGACAGTACCATCTCCTCCCTAATAAGACCTCCTTTCATAAAAAGTGATTTTAAAATTTTATCTGTAGTTAGAGTTAAATTAAAAATGTTATCATTGGTTGAATTCCAAAGA
>JAHLWE010000356.1 GCA_019058135.1 Promethearchaeota archaeon
AAAACTTTCAAATCAGGATATCTCTTAAAATGTTCCATTATGCCTTTAATATCTAATACTCCTCCAATATTAGTACCACAGTGACAAATAAAAACTCCGATTTTCAAATTTTTCCCCTTCTAATTATAAACAATAATTTGAATAATAAAACATTTAATTTATTTTCTATAATAGTTAAATATTATTAACTTAATTTTAAAAATAATTAATAAACTTTCTAGATTGTATTCTTAATTAAAATTTATATAACTTCCAATAACTTAAAGGATTTGATTCTATTTTAGAAAAAATATTTAGTGATCCGAATCTAAAGCAAGAAGATCTTATGTGGCTTAAAAGATATATAATTCTTTTTGGAATTCTCTTTATAATCCATTTCTGCTTAGTTGTATTTATTTTTTCAATTTACGATTGGTTAGTTCTTCTGGGTTTGACATATTTCTGCTTATTACCAGCTTTTCTCAGTAATGCGTGTATGACATTTGCTGGAAAATTTCCAGTAAAACTTTATCCTATTGATGGAGGTCGAATGTGGAAAAACACTAACAAGAGAATTCTTGGTGATGGAAAAACTTGGAATGGCATCATTATTGGAATATTTTTTAGTTTCTTAATCTGTTTGATTACCTCTTTTATCTACTTTCCTCTTGCTGACATTGCAATATATCGATTTGAACTTAGCAAAACTGTTTTAAAGCTTTTTAGTCAAAAGGATATACTCTTTTTTGTAGAAATTAGATATGATAAATTTAATAATTTTCTCTTAAGAATCCTTCTTATGAGTATAGGGGCACCAATTGGAGATTTAATTGGTAGTTTTATAAAAAGACGGATGGGAAAAGAAAGTGGTGGACAAATCTTTTTGATAGATCAATTAGATTTTATTACTTTCTCAGTTATTATGGTGTATCCGATTTTTCCCATACCATGGTATTTTATAATTTTTATTTTTATCTCAACACCATTAGTAGCAATTTTTTCAAATGTTGTTGCATATTATCTCGATTTAAAGAAAGTTCCATGGTAAATAATATCTTTTTCTAATCTTTATTGATATTTCTTAAAAATGAATAAACTTCCTTTATTTTGAAATTATGAGCTTTCATCTCTAAGAAAAAGTTCTTTTCTAACTGGAATTCTTTCTTTAAAATATCCAAAATCTTTTTTTGAGAATAAAATTCTCCATTAGTGATGTTAATTCCTTTACATTTTTTTAAATTTTCATCCCAATTCTTCTTTATGGTAAGAGTTATCCGCCAAACTGGATATGAAATGCATTGAAAAGGCCTAACTGAATAAATTTTACACATATTTTTTTCTCCAAGAAAACAACACTCTTCATTTTCTCCAACTAACTTAAAGACAAGAGTATCATAATAATAGTTCTTTTTTACATCTGTATTATTATCTTTATAAACAAACTTTTGCGAAATAATCTCTAAATGTTTTTTTGCGAATTCATGTTTTTCCGCTTCAGTTGTACATTTAAAATATTCAAATAGTTTCTCTAAATCAGGTTTGTAAGTAAAAATATAACCTTTTTTTTTACCTTTGCAACAATTTCCGCATATCTGACAATCAAATTTAAATCCATTTTTTACCAATTCGCATAGTTTGAACTGCATTGTTATTATATATTAATAAAATAAAAAATAATAAAAATCTTAATAAAAAGTAATAATTAATATAAAAACTAAAAGTCAAAGGATTTTTTATTGATTGAAACAGGAGATCTCTCTGGAGAATTAATCGCTCATTTATTTGGAACACATTCAGATATTTTTAAAAATACATACCAAATCTTAGATTCTCTATTTGGATTATATAATCTTCAAAACAATGAAGAATTTAACGAATGGAAAAATATATTCATCAAAATTTATAGTGAGAAGAACTGTAATAAAGAATTATTTCTTACACACACTTATTTAACCTTATTAATAAAAATAATTTTAATCCGAGTTGTTTTGAGCAAAATTGAATTTGAACTTATTGATTTAAAAAATATTTTTGGTTTATTGAATAATTTTTCTAACGATTTCAGTGATTTTGAACGGAATTTTGGCAATTGGATATTTTTAAATGTAGAAAATAACCCAAAAGAAATAAATGATATGATAAAGCAATTGGTCTTAAATCTCCATTTTATTTATAATTCAATTCTCAAGATTAAAATTCTTAGAGAGGATTTATTCCATAATATTTATCAAGAATTGGTTTTTGCTTCTTTAAGGCATTTAATAGGAGAGTTCTACACTCCTTCTTTTCTTGCCAGAAAAATGATTATCAAATCCTATGATTTTATTGAAAAAGTATTAGATCCTGCTTGTGGTTCTGGTACTTTCATTATTGAGCTAATTAAACATATTACATCAAAAGATACCCCCTTAAAGAATCAAATATCAGCGATTAACAACATTTATGGGTACGATTTGAACCCATTTGCAGTATTTATTTCCAAAATAAATATTTTCCTATTAATCAAGGATTTAATTCCACATTGTAAAATAAATATAGAATTGCGTGATTCATTATTTCCGGAGGAAAATATCGAAAATAAATTCGACTTAATAATCGGAAATCCACCTTGGCTGACATATAGCTCGTTAGAATCTATAGAAGAACAAAATAAATTAAAAATTCTAGTTGAAAATTTACAAATCAAACCATCTCCTAAGAATATTCTGAATTTAGATTTATCTGCGGTGTTCTTTTATCAATGCCGTAATCTCTACTTGAAAAATAAAGGTAAAATCTTTTTTGTTATAACATCCGGAATTATCACAGGAAGTCATAATGATCGATTTAGAACATTCCGTGGGTTTAGAAATATTAAAATTTGGACATTTACTAAAGAAATTTTTAATGTAGATTTTATTTGTTTATTTGCAATTAAAGATAAACTAAATGACAAGAAAAGTAGGGAAGAACTTGAGCAAAGAGAAATACCCGTCGAACATTTTGATTTAAAAAAATCAAATTCTAGTTTTAAAATTGTGAAAATGAAGGAAGATATCTATGTACCTTATACAGTCGTCGAAAAAAGCAGAAAATTTTATGTGAAAAAACTAATTTCAAAAGAAATTAAAAATAAAATGTATCCATATGCCAAATCTCATTATTTTGACTTATTTCATAAAGGAGCCGACTTAAACCCGCGAAATCTTATATTCATAAAGTTCAAAAAGAAATCCAATACATTGGCTCTTATTAATGTGGATAAAAGAATTCTCAAAAAAGCAAAATCTCCTTGGAATAAGATAGAATACCAAAATCAAATTATTGAAAAAAAATATATCTTTAAATGTGCAAAAAGTACTGAATTGGTAAAATTTAATATTTTTCATACCTACAACGTCTTTTTACCCATTGACAAATATAATTTAATATGGAACCCAAGGTCTTTATCAAAATATGGTTCATCATTTTACGAATTAATCAATCAAAAATACTTGAAATATAAAAAAAAAACTACTAAACATAAATCCTTAATGGAAAACTTAAATCGATGGGGTAAATTGCTAAATAAAAGGCAATTTTCAGATATTAAAGTAGTTTATAACAATTCAGGTTCAATGTTAAACGCAGCAGTTATTACTGGCGACTATATTATTACAGGCGATCTGAGCTTTCTTGATACAACTAACATTAATGAAGCTTATTATTTAGCAGCTATTTTAAATTCTCCAATATTATCCGAGCAAATCAAAATTAGAAAAAGCTCACGCCATATTTTTAAAAAAGCATTAGAGTTTCCAATAGAAGAATACAATGAAAATAATAAAATTCATAAAAATCTAAGCGAAATCGGAAAAATTGCTACTCTTAAATCAAAAGAAGTATGCAAAAAATATACCTCTAATATGAATAATTCGATTTCGAAATGGGAAATTCAAAAACAATTACATCAAATTCTAAAACCCTTATTTGATAAAACAGATAATCTTATACATAAGATGTTTTATAAATCATATGCAGTTAAGAAGAATTTAGATGATTTTTGAAATTTTATTGTAAAATTATTGTCTTACGATTGATACGAACAATAATATGATCTATAAACTTTTATTATTCTAAAAAATAATCTCATCTTGAAGAAATTTTTTATCTTGAGCGGGTTTTTCCCGCAACTTTAAAACATTGGATTTCGCCCTCTTCTCGTGAAATCATTGCACGGGATCTCCTCCTTATACTTAATTTAAAGAGATATAGAATTTCTTCGGTTTTCTTTTTAACCTATTAATTCTAATCTATGAGGATTTCATTAATTTTTGGTAACAACATAAAATATATTTCCATTTTTTGAGATTAGATTAATTCAAAATTAAATTTATGAAAAGAATAGGTGCTTTTATTTTGGAAATAATTTAATTTCTAATGTTTTCTTCTTTTTGGAATAAACATACCTACTCTCTTTTTATATTCAAAATATGCATTGCCAAACTTTTTTTCTAAAATATACTTTTCTTCAATTAATGCTTGTATTACAGTCAATAAAGCAATTAATGGGACTAAACACAGACAAAAGATCGATCCCCAAATAAGATACCATCCAATTATTAAGAGGATTCCCCCTGGATATTGAGGATGCCTAATTATTCCGTAAGGTCCAATGTCGATTTTTTCTGTCACCTTGCTCAATGCTGTAGTAGTGCCTTTCCTCCGGAGATAAATCATTGGATATATTCGTGCGATCAAACCAAACACTGTTAAGAGTATTCCAATAATATAATTTAAAATTCTATTTCAATAATTTTTAAAAATTCAAAAAATTCAAAATATTTTTCATTTGATTATTAGTAGGTAATCAATTAAATTGACAATAGTATTATAATAAAATGAAAATAATATTACTATTAATTTTCAATATATTTTATTAAAAAAAAAATGGTGAAAACCATTGAGTGAAGAAGAAATCTTATCTAAAAAAACTTATATTTTAATTCTCGAAATAATGCTTAGTATTGCTATAGTCGGACTTATGCTAATGGTTGCCGGATTAAATACGTGGTTTGGGGATACTTTAGTCAATAATGATGTTGTATATTATATTTTTGCTGCTATCTCTTATTTGGGAGATGCTCTAGTTTATATTTTGATCGGAGCAACTTTATTTTTCATATATGATAAACGATTTGCGAAGAATTTAATGTTAGTTCTATTAGGATCGAGTTTTTTAGACACGTTTTTAAAAGATACATTTAAGGATCCTAGACCTGCATCAAATGCTAGAGCCCAAGCTGACGGTTATGGTTTTCCTTCCGGACACGCTCAAGGTTCTACGGCAACGTATGGATATCTCGCATATCATACTCAAAAGAATTATGCACAAGAGAAGTGGTATAAATATATTCCTTGGATTTTTCTAGTTGTAATATATTTAGTTGCAATTTCGAGGCAGATTATAGGAGTTCATGATGTTGAGGATATCGTTGGTGGATTATTAATCGGAATAAGCTTTTTGCTATTATTTATTAATTTAGAACCACTTGTTACTGAAAAAATAAACACATTTGATTTGAAAATAAAACTAATACTAGCTGTAGCTATTCCTGTGGTTTTATTTATTGTTGCGTTGCTGATCTTTCCTACGGGTCTAGGTGATTACGGAAGGGCTTGCGGAGCTTTAACCGGATTATCAGTAGGTTATTTAATTGAAAATGAAAAAATACATTATAATCCGAAAGACCTTGATAATAAACAGAGAATTATCAATTTAGCTATAGGGCTTGTAATTACTATTGTTTTGTATTTAGTTTTAAGCCTAATACCTTTAGATGTTCAAATTTGGAAATTTTTTAAATACGTAATAGTGGCATTAGCAGTTACTTTACTTATACCATGGCTTTTGGTAATAATTCAAGAAAAACTCGGCAAGAGAGAAAAAGTCGAAAAAGTCGAAAAAGCTGAAAGTGTAGAATAAAAATATTAAATTCTCTTTTTTTTTTTAATTTTCTAAAATTTTTATTGGATTTATTTCAAATAAAAACAAAATAAATTAAGGTTAGGGCTAATAATATATTAAAATGGATAAAAGATTTTTATATGTAGGTATAGGAACTCATTGTGTTTATTTGATAATTTCTCTTATGTTATTCTATTTTGCTGGATATTCTGAAACATGTGATTTTCTAACCTATTTTAATGCAGGTAAAATAATTATTGAAGATATTAATGATTTATATAATCAATCTAATTATCTCTTTCCATATAGATATTTTCCAATTTCTGCCTATTTTTTTACACCATTTTCGATGATGGGTTTAGAGATTGGTTATTTTGTATTTCAGATTTTCAGTTTGTTTTTAAATTTTGCATGTTGTTATTTAATCTATATTAATGCAGCAAAAATACAATTAAATCGATTAAATTCAAAAAAAAATGATTTAAATTCACGTTCGATAAAATATATTGCAATTTATTTACTCTGTTTTCCGCATTTTATGAACTATGCATTGGGTCAAATTAATAATCTTATCACAGTTTTCTTATTGTTAGCTGTATATTTCTTTTTAAAGAATTCATCAATTTCTGATTTTTTAGGTGGAATTTTAATAGGAATAAGTATTTCAATTAAACCTTTAGCAATTTTCATTATTCCCTTTATAATTATCATCAATTGGAATAGGAAGAATAAGAAATTAAAAATTGATTTCAAACGATCGAGTTTCCGCTTATTTGGTGTAATTATTCCAATATTAGTTTCAGTGTTATTTTTTATTTTATATCCTACTTTATGGCAAGGATTTGTAAATATTAATTTCTCTGGTGAATATACGGAGGAAGGAATAAATAATTCTATTAGCATTACAAGAGCTATTTTAAATCTTTTCTATATTATGGGAATCCAGAGTAGTAAATTTATTATTTTCATCATTATTGTATTAATCGTTGCTATTTCTGGTTTCTTAATTTACATTTTTAAAAAAAATTCTAATGTTGGTATTAATGAGGGCTTAATTTATGGAATGATTATTATGTTATTAGTTTATTTTGATTCTTGGGATCATCATATTGTAAGCTTAGCGCCATTCTTATCTATTTTCTTAATAACAATTGATTCTAGAGTTAATTTAAAAGCGATAAGATTGATAAAGAATTTCAAAATTGGATATTTTCTTTTAGCGTCACTTGTTGTTCCGTTGTCTGGGTTGTTCTTTTTAACTTATCAAATATTCCCTTTTAATTTATGGGCTTCTATTTTTCTATTAATTATTTATATCAGTCTATTAAAAATTTCTTTTTTAGAAACTGCAGAAACACAAGCCTTAATTAAAAGTAATTACTCCTAAATACGAATAATAAATCTTCCAAATAGAACTTCTAAAGTTTAAATATTTTTTTAACACTAATCTAAAATATAAAAATATTTTAAAATTTTAAATTAGGAATTAATTAATTAAAAAAATTTTTGATAAAAAAATATGTCAGAATCAAAAGAAATAACATCAGAATTGAAAGAAAAAGCATCCAAAAGATTATATTGGATAGATCATGCAAGAGGGGTTATAATGATCTTGTTAGTTATAACCGAATTTCTTCCAATTGTAATTCGTGAGGCAGCACGATTTTTTCTTGCACATCCTGAAAACCAAAGAACAACAACAGTGATGAATTTTTACGATGTAGGGGCCCCTGCTTTTATATTCATTATGGGATTACTTATGCCGGTTTCATTTTTCCACCGAAAAGAGAGGGATGGTGTTAAAAAAGCAGTTAGCCATATTTTTATACGATATGGTGTTATCTTGGCCCTCGGATTGCTTGTAATTCTTATTGATCAAGGGAGTTTTATTAAAATAGAAGATGGTATGATTATAGTTGTATGGGATGTTCTTCCATCATTGGGACTTGTAGGTTTTATTGCATTACCCTTTCTTTGGTTAAGTCCTAAAATTCGAGCTATTATTGCTTCAGGAATGTTAATTTTTTATCAAATTATGTTATACTTCGGATGGCGAGAATATGCAATTGCATCTGTTCATGGAGGAATATTAGGAACTATTTTTGGATTCTCAGCACTTATGATCTATGCAACATGTTTGGGTGAATTATTAATTTTAAATGAGGACTATACTGAGAAGAAAAAATACCAAATTTACGCGATTTTTGGCATTATTTGTTTTGTAGGGGGTTTATTAATATCATTTATTCCGGAGTGGTACGCAAATAAACGGCAAGTTACATTAACTTATATCATAATAAGTATTGGAGTTTCGATTTTACTTTCATTTATTTTTATTGGCATTGATAAAAAATTACAAAAATCAATAATAGTCTTAGACAGTTATGGAAAGAGCCCTTTCCTTATTTATATTATAGCTATTCTTCTTGAATTCTTGATTTCGGATATAATAGGATATGAAATGGATTTGCTAGTGGGTATACTAATGATTGCTCTCATAACTATAATCGCTATATTCCTCGATAAAAAAGGTAAAATTGTAAAATTATAATAAATTTTTAATATTTTTTTTATTCTTGATTTTGAGTTTTTTCATTGCCAATCTAATTTTTTTTTATTAACGGGAATTGTTAGGATTTAATTTTAATCACAATTCACGCAGATTAAAAATAAAATATGAAAGAGTTAAATCAAATCCTATATAGATTAATTGAACAGAAATTCCGCTTATTAGGGTCGGAGTTAACCATGTTCTTATAAGGAACAAAAAAGACAAATCGTAATATCTAACCTCTGGAAAATCAAAAATTTGTGTATACAAACTACTATGATATGTTAAAATATAGATTGGCTCCACATATGGTAAAGCTATCATAATAAAACTTGAACTCATATTAAAACCGATAAAAGAATTAGAACTGAAATTACAACCAAACTAGAAACTGATCTCATAAGTGAACTAATTAATAAAATAAATGTTGATACTGTTATTCCATAAAATATGCAGAATATATAAGAAAATAAAAATTCAATAGTCAATTGTTGGAAAAAGATTAACCCAAGAATTGCATTAAATGTAAAATATATCGATAAAACAATAATAAATAATAATAGATTTCCTAAAATTTTACGTATAATTAGTTTAAGTTTGTTTATTTTAGGAAATAATATTAAATATGTTTTACTTTGAAATTCTTCAGAGATTATTCCACTAAAAAAGAAACAAGAGCCAAAAATGATAATAAAGTCGATATATGTTAATAAGGAGATTGCGTAATTATTAAAAGTTTTAGGTAAAGTATCTGGGTTTATTAAATATGGAAGTAAGCCCAATAATGTAGGAACAATCAGTCCTATTAAAGTGAAAATGTAGAAACGCCCCTTGTGTCGTTTAATTTCAAATAATAATGTAATCAAGGTTTGATTCATAAATTATCATATCTCGTATTAATTAATCTTTATTTTCTATTCTTTTAGATCTTAAAGTATCATCTTTTTTTATCATATCCATATAAATTCTTTCTAATTGAGACGTTCTTGGTGTATAAAATGATGTAACTTTTAGATTTGTTTCCTTAATTATCATGCTTAAAATTTTATTTTGTGTTTCAGCTTTACCATCATAAAGCATTTTTAAACCTTGAGTCGATGGTTCATATAGTATATGATGTTTTTTTTCAGTATAAGTAGGAGTATCAGTTAGATATGCACTTAATTTATTCTCTAACATCGAGAGAGTAGAACTAACATCTTCCGGTTTTATTGGTTCTAAAAGATCACACTTAATTTCGTGAATTTTCAATTTTTTTCTAAGTTCAGATATTTTATCAAAACCTAATAAAACCCCCCGATTAATTAGGGCGATTTTATCACAAACTTCAGAAATTTCATATAACATATGTGATGCAAGAAATATAGTTTTTCCATTTTTTTGCAGCTCCTTTAGAATTTTTCTGACGTCCATTCGAGCTTTGGGATCTAAACCAGTTTGAGGTTCATCCAATACAACTATCTTTGGATCGTGAATAATAGATTGCGCTAAACCTAATTTTTGTTTCATTCCTTTGGAAAAAATTTTTACCTTTTGGTATTTCCACTCATGTAATTCAATGAATTTTTAGACCTCATCAATTCTAGTATCTATCTTATTTTTTGAGTAATTCTGTAATTTTGCAAAGTATTTAAGAAGATCATAAGCAGTCATACCTTCATAAAAATTAGGGATATCAATAAGAAATCCACTTTTATGTAGATTTTTCGGATTAGTAGCTATATCTTGTAATTTATTATCCTTGTCTCGAATAAAAATTCGACCTCGAGAAGGAGTTAAAATTTTGGCTAACATTTTAATCACTGTTGTTTTTCCAGCACCATTTGGACAAACCAACCCAATTATTTCTCCTTCATGCACTTCTAAATTCAAATTATCTACAGCTTTGATACTACCAAAATCTCTAGTCAGATTCTCAAATTTGATTAAAGGAATTTCACTAATTGACATTAAAACCCTATTGATACTTTTTTTTGTTTAAATTTCTATAACGTTTGTTTAATATAATAATTGCTGAGGAAATTATAATCATTAATAATACCATTGGGGGAAATCCAGGTATGACAGGAAATATTATATCCTTAATTTCAAATCCATCAAAATACATTTCATATGAGGTGGATTCAAAGGGATATTGAGTATTTTTTCCTAAAAAAATCAAACCTGTCCCACTTCCTCCTATATTCAAATTTTGGAAATCTATAAATTCAAAACTTACAGAACCTAAAGAATAATCATTTATTTCCAAGATTTGAGAATCATTTAAATAGATTAAAATATCTTCGCTCCTAAATTTAATACTAAAGTAATACCAAGTATTGTTTATTAATTCAATTGAGCTATAAGCACTTGAAAAAGAAGTAAATGTATAATTATAAGATGCAGAAACTATATGTGTTGTGTTCAACTAAAGTTTGAAATCTTTATTTGTTGTCATTATACTTGGGTCGTGAATGAAAAGAATATCGATTGGGGTAAGTGATTCTATTGATTCAAAAAAGAACCAGAAATTAATTTCTTTTTCATATAAACTATGATTATAATCATAAATTGCATATGACAAATTACCATCGACATCTTTTGAAAGATTTAAAGATTTTTGCCCAAAATGTTTATATTCTTCTGTTATACTACTATTTGATAAAGTTCAATCATTTGGTATATCTTCAAAATCTTGATAATATGGGATATAGTTAAAAATATGGTTAATGAATTTGCTAAAAAAAGAGTTGGAATAAAAGTAATGAATATACTGATAATTAAAATCTTAGCTGTTTTTCTCTTCATGCAATAATCTATTTTCCCTTCAGTTATTTTTATGAAAAAATATTACATAATAATTTGTTTAAAGACTATTTAATTTAAGGATTTTACTTAAAAATAATAATTTTAACATTTAATTACATAAAATTAAAAATAATAATCTTAAAATTAATATATCAATTCCCATTAATAACAGAAATTAGGTGATAATATGACTAAAACTTATGAAGAAATCAATAAAAAAATAGAAAATGGTGAAGCAGTAGTAGTCACTGCTGAGGAGATGATCAATATTGTTGAACAAAGAGGCATTGAAGTAGCTGCAGAGGAAATCGATGTAGTTACAACGGGAACATTTGGTGCGATGTGTTCCAGCGGAGCTTTCTTGAATTTTGGCCATTCAGATCCTCCAATTAAATTCGAACATTTATGGTTAAATGGAGTACATGCTTATCATGGGAACGCTGCAGTAGATTGTTATATTGGGGTAACACGCATGAACGACAAAAGACCGTTTGAATACGGTGGAGGTCATATTATCGAGGATTTAGTAAGTAGAAAACCAATTCATTTAAGGGGTACTTCATATACTACTGATTGCTATCCAAGGGAAGAAGTTGATACTTATTTTACAATCGACGAGATAAATCAAGCATTCTTGGTAAATCCTAGGAATGCATATCAAAGGTATGATTGTGCAGTAAATAGCACAAATCGTACTTTATATACATATATGGGAAAACTTCTCCCAAATTTTGGAAATGCAACCTTTTCAGGAGCAGGATGTTTAAATCCGTTATGTAATGATCCCGATTATGAAACTATTGGTATTGGAACCAGAATTTTTTTAGGTGGAGGTATTGGATATGTTATTGGGGAAGGAACTCAGCATGATCCAATAAAAAGGTTAGGATCATTATTTGTAAAGGGCGATTTGAAGCAAATGAACGCAGAATATCTGAAAGGAGTTAATTTTGAAAAGTATGGAACTAGCATTTATATTGGTTTAGGAATTCCAATCCCAATATTAAATGAAAATATTGCAAGAAAAACTGCCATTAAAGATGAAGATATTAAGACGGAGATTGTTGATTATGGTATTCCAAGAAGAGATAAACCCATAATAAGGGAGATTAATTATAAAGAATTGAAAAGCGGAACCATCGAGATTAAGGGTAAGACGGTTAAAGTGTCTTCACTTTCATCTCTCTATATGGCAAGAAAAGTTGCTAATGAATTAAAAAATTGGATTGAAAAAAGTAAATTTTTCTTAAATCCACCTGCTGAAAGACTTCCAAGAGATACCTCATTTAAACCAATGAAGGAAGTTAGGACACAAAAATTTGTGAAAGATTTTAAAAAACAAGCTCTAATATGCCATCTAAATGATAGTATTAATATAGTTGCAAAAAAAATTATTGAAGAAAATGAAAATCATGTTGCAATAGTTGATGATGATGGTATTCTAAAGGGAATTGTGACGAGTTTTGATATTACTCGAGCTATTGCTGAAAATAAAGAAATCTTATCGGAAATCATTACAAAAAAAGTTATTACGACTACAGATGATGAACCAATTGATATTGCAGCGAGAAAGATGAGAGTTAATAATATTAACGGACTTCCAGTAATTGATAAAAATAAAAGAGTAATTGGATTAATCACTTCCGAGGAGTTGTTGCTAAAATGACTATTATAAATATTAATATACCTGTCAGAATAATTGACAGTATTAAGGATTATGCAAAAATCTTACAAGATGTTGTGAAAATGAATATTTCATTTGATATTCTTAAATTTTCTACAACACCAAAAGGAATAACTTTGATCATCGATGTTCCTTCTGAAAAATTGAATCAAATTAATGAAGCTTTTAAAAGTGAAGGTATTTCTGTAGAACGAAAAAGTACAGTTTGTGTAGATAATGAACTTTGTATTGATTGCGGTGCTTGCATATCATTATGCCCCACTGGAGCATTACATTTTACTAACAACTATGAATTAGAATTTACTAAGGAAAAATGTATTGGTTGCCTTATATGCCTTGATTCTTGTCCAAGAAATGCAATTAAAGAGACTTAAATTTTTTAACTTACGCTTAATTATATTATTTAATTCTTTGATTTTATTCGATTTAATTATAGAATAAAAAAAGGGTATTGCAATTTATAAAAAAATAATTTGTTTTGCAGGGAAGGGTGGTGTTGGAAAATCAACTCTCGCAATTCTTTTTTTAAAATATTTAATCTCTAAATTTCCGAAACAAAAAACCCTTGTGATAGATGCAGATCCAGATGCTAATATCTCAGATCTAATAAATAAACAAATTAATTTTAGAGATACAATTGCTGGGGTAATCACAGGATTAGGTAGAAAATTAGAAAGAAAAGAAATACCTCCATATTTATCGGAAAGCTCATTAGTAGAGGAAGAAGTATTTAGACATATTATTCCATTTAATAATTTTGACCTTATAATTCAAGGGAGATCTGAGGGGAAAGGATGCTATTGTTCTATTAACAATATATTAAAACATTTGATAAAGATTTTAGCTGAAAATTATAAAATTACTATTATTGACTCACCAGCTGGTTTAGAATTTTTCGCGAGAAAAATTTCTATAGATGTAGATGATTTGATTTTGGTTACTGACCCAAGTAAAATGAGTTTTCACACTTTACAGAGAATTCTTAAAGTGAAAGATGAAGTTAGTTTAGACTTTAAAAATATATGGGTCTTGGGTAATCGATTTAATGGAAAAATCAAAAACCTATTCATAGAAAGTTTTGAAAAAAATTTAGGGAATTACATGAAATTGCTTGGATTCCTTAGCTATGATGGTGAAATTCAAAAGTTCAATTTAAGCGGTAAATCATTACTTGAATTACCATCAAATAATGTTGTGTATCAACAAGCTAATAAAATTTTCTCTCAAATTGTTTAAATAAATGGGAAAAGAAGTTATATTTTTAATTCTTCAATAAGGGGTGATATTCTCTCAATACAATATTTATCACACTCATATTCCATAAGAACTCCAATTAACTCATTTATATGAACCGCTGGAATTTGTGGAGACTCACCGAAAAGATCTTTCATATCATCCCTGAATTTATTAAGAGAATAAAGACAAGTTGGGCAATTAGTAACTAATAATTCAGCTCCAGCACTTTCTGCACTTTTTAATTTATTAAAAGTAATTTGAAGTGCTTCTTCTCGATGTATTACGTTTTGAGATGCTCCCCACCCGCAGCATGAATCTCGTTCTTGATACTCTATAATAGAACCACCCAAAATAGTTAAAATATCTTCTAATTTATTTTTGGGGGCAATAAAACTATGGATATCTTTTTTATCTAATAATAAATTAAGATAATGACATCCATAATGTACAGCACATTTTAACTCATTTAATGAATATTTTAATCTTTCTCCAATTTGTTCTCTAATTAAATGTAGGAAATCTAAGATATGAACTATTTTCAATTTTGGAGAGAATAAGATATCTTTTTTAAATTCTTTTAAAATTTTAGTGGTTTTTTCCCTTATATCTTTCGAATTTAAAAATTTACGTCCTCTTAATAACGAATGGTAACAACCATTACAAGAAACAATCAATATATCTGCTATTTCATTTATAGATACAATATTCCTCTCATTAATTGCGGCGAACTGAGCTCTAGTTATTAAATTTCTCTGGAGAAAAGTTCCAGAACAGCAAGATTGCTCCAAAGATGTAGAAACTTGTAAATCAAAGTCTTCTAACATTGATTTTAAACAAATTCTTATCCCGGGATAATAATATTCTAAACATGCTTTAAATAAACATATTTTCTTATCTTTAAAAAAATCTAAAGGATTATCATTATAAGTTTGTAAAATCTCATCTGTATCCAAAACAACTGATTTAATAAACCCATCCATCTTTTTGATCGAAACTCCAATATTTACTCTTCAATTCCAATATTTTTTTTGCTTGCTTTATGAAGATATTTGATTCTCGCAAATTCACAGATCTTTTTTATCTCTTCAATTCTTTCAGAAGGTAAATCAGATTCTTTCATTACAGTACCATTTTCTAAAAACCTTTTACACATTTTAACATATTTCTTCAATTGAGGAATATTATATCCTTTTTTAAAAGCTTCATTTCTAAGTGATAAGATAAATAAAGGTATATTAATACCCTCTTTGGGACAAATTTTTGAACATTTGTTACATAAAAAGCAATACCATATGTCTTCTTCTTTTAAAATTGACTCATCTCCAATCAAAACTTTTTCAACTATTTTCCGAATATTAAAATCCGAGATTTTACTCGCTGGACAATCACCAACACACTTCCCACAACTAATACATTGGATAATATTCCAGTTTTCATCAACATCTGTAATTATTCGATTGAAAAAATCCCAATTATTTTTTGATTCGTTTTTGATAGCCATCTTTAATGATTTCTTCCAAATTTTCTATATCTTAAATTATCTCAATTCTCTATATATAAAAATCAATAAAAAAGTTAATTGATTTTAATTTATAAAATATTTTCACAAATTTTTTATTTTGATTTAATTAAAGTCCTTATTTCAACTCATTCAAAAAAAAGAAAAACGAATTATTTTTCTAATTCTTTAAAATATGGAATAATTTTATCTCTAAAAATTTCATAGACTTTATTTACATCCGGCCCTCTGTTCATTATTGTTAAATGTGTTGCTCCAGCTTCTTTATATTTCTCTATGCTTGCTATAACATCATCTATTGTTCCCAAACAATTAAAATCTTGAAGAATAGTTTTGGGTAGTTGGTCTACATATTTTAATAACTCCATTGCACCCTCACTGCTCATATCAAAATTATGAATAGTTAAATCACTGGATAAATTTATATTTGGATAAGCTTCATTGAGTATTGATGTATTGAGTAAGTAAGATCCCTTAAAGAATTCGCACCTTTTAATTGCATTTTCTGGATTTTTATCATCGATTGCCACAAAACAATCATATACATAATCAATCTCCGAAGGATCCCGACCAGCTTTCTTTGCAGCATCAGCCACTCTCTCTTTATTTTTTTTATATACCCAAGGAGGTTGATAAAGTGGATACCATCCATCTCCTAATTCTCCAGTCAATTGGCGAGTTTTTGGACCATTTCCAGCAATGTAAATTGGTGGGCTTTTTTGAATCGGTTTTATTTGAATATAAGCCTTTTTCATCTCTCCCCAGAATTCACTTTTTGCATTAACTTTTCTTTTAGTCCAAAAATCTCTCATTAGAATTATATATTCTCTCAATTTAGTTAAGGATCTTTTCCGATTCATTCCATACATGTCAATATTCATCGCCTCACCAGCTCCAATACCAAACATAGCTCTACCATTGCTAATATGGTCTAAGGTAGCCACTTTATGAGCCATTAGAGCAGGATGGAAACGATGACAATCAGAAACTCCGGTACATAAAGAAACCTTATTCGTTATCACTGCCAATGCCGATAAAAAACTAAAAGCATCAAAGCATATACCTGGTCCTGGCGGTAACATAGCTGTGTGATCAGCATAAAAAACGGAATTAAAGCCACATTCCTCAGCTTTCTTTGTCCCTTTAAACATATATTCAATACGTGGTGTAGGTACAGGTATATGAAATCCAAACTTCATATTTTTAAAAATTGTCTAAACCTATTAAAAATTTAGTATTAAAAATAAAAATTAAAACTAAATTTCTTTTCTTCAGATGTGAAACCTTACCAATTTAAAATTAATCCTTAAATTTTTTGGGAATATTTTAAGGTAAAAGTAAATTAAACTTCTTTTTAATGAATACAAATATAAAAACTGAAAGAAATAATGAATAAAATAAAATGATTTGAACAGCAATTATTGGAGCATCAATATTTAACATTAAATACATTCGATATAAGTCATCATAAAGAAAAGCCCAACACATCCAAAAAATACTACTCCAATATAAACCTTGTTTTGAAAATTTAATCTTTAAGGATACTATTAAAAATAATTGAAATAATGCAATAATAAAATGTAATAGAAAATTTCTAAAAAATGACATCAAATCATCTATTATAGGTATAAGTAAAATACACATTGATATGAACCAGCAAAATGATAAAGAAAGCATAGAATTTAAAAGGGCATTTTCAAATTTAGTTAAGAATGTTAAAGAAATCAACAATAATGATAAAAATGTAGTATTTAATACGACTTCAAAATTAGATGTAAAAAAAGCTAATAGCCCTACTAAGATTAAGATAAAGAAAAATCCAAAGCCGTAATAATTTACAATTTTATTTAGAACTTTATTTGATATTACTGGAAAATTTTGATTTTCAATTTCTGATAGTTTATTTAATTCTTTCATTTTTTCTTTTTTTTATTCAAATTAAAATTTTAAGCCATAATTTATTTGAACATAAAGCCACAGCAAACCAAGAATAGAAAAGCAAAACAAAAAGATTACTATAATAAAGTCGTGAAAACTAACTTTTCCCATGTTAATCAGTATTTAATTCTTCAATTATTTTTTATAATAAATAGAAATTATAAGTAAATTACTTTTTTTCGGGCGTAATACTTTACTAGTTCAAAACCTACAATTGTTATTGATGAAATTAAGAAACAAATTAGCCAATCTAATGCGGTTAGATACATAAACATGAAATTAATCCCGATATGCGCTAAGCCTACTTGAAATCCGGGAAAATACATTAATAATAGAAATACAGCAAATAGAAAGCCTAGAATTAAATACATTCTTTTATTACTTTCTTCTTTTATGCTTTTTATCAAAGATTTATTAGGACGTCTTATTTGTAGAACTAAAATTGTTTCAGAGAAAAATAATGTAGTCATTAGCATAGTAAGTGTCTTAACAACGTTTAAATCAATACCTGGAGTCAAAAACATTGTTTCAGTTGTGAAAAGATAACCAGCATTTAGAATATTAAATTCATAATTCAATGGAAAAACGGGATATATTCCTGTAATACAAATGGAATAAATAATCCCCATACTAATTGCAAGTAATCCACCAAATATTAGAAGTAATATAATAATATTTTTATTTAAAATTTCTTCGGAATCACGAGGGTTCTCTTTCATTATGTCTTTAGATGTAGTATCGAAAGTCAAAACCAGACCTGGGAAAGTATGAAGAGTAATTGACAAGAAAATCCATTGTAAGTAATATTCATCCGTTAGGAAATATGGCATTCCTAAAATGGCAAATAAAATAAATTGAAAAATCCCTTCAAATAAATTTATACTTATGTAAAAAAATACTACTGTTCGAATTCTTGTAAAAATTCCTCGGCCTTCTTGAATTCCTTCAACAATAGAAATAAATGAATCATCAGAAATTACCATATCAGAAGCTTCTTTCGCAACATCAGTTCCTTGTATTCCCATGGCGATACCCGCATCCGCCATATTTAAAGCTAAAGCGTCATTAACTCCATCTCCTGTCATCGCAACAACTTTCTTCTGTTCTTGATATTTTTCAACGATATCTTGTTTGTGTTCAGGAGACACCCTTGCAAAAACCCTCACTTTATTTAACTCCTCAAATGATTCAATAGACTTTATTTGATTCCCTTCTACTACCAATTCTCCCTCAGATAAGATTGCTATTTGAGATGCAATTGCTTTTGCGGTATTTAGGGAATCTCCAGTTATCATTATAACTTCTACTCCAGCATTGTTGCATAATTCAACGGATTCTTTTACACCTTCTCTTGGAGGATCTAAAATTGTAACAAATCCAATATAAATCATATCTTTTTCGCAATTTTCTCTACTTTCCTCGAGATTTTCAGGTAGGATGTCTATTTTTTTATAACATAGACTCAATATCCTGTATCCCATGTTTGCATATTTATTAACATTATTCAGAATCTCCTGTTTCAAGTCTTCAGGTAGATCAACTTCTTTATTATGATATAAAACTCGTTTACATTGCGGAATCAAAACTTCAGTTGCCCCTTTCGTAAAGGAGTAAAATTCTTTTTCTTTTTTATATATTTTAGTCATTCTTTTTATTGAAGAATCAAATGGATATTCTCTTATGAATTTAAACTCTTCATCAACATTATAATCTTGTATGGATTTTTGATATAATACATTAAGGGCTCCTTCAGTTGGCGAGCCAATTATATCATATTTATTAATAAATTTTTGACCTTTTGCGGCAGTTTTAACCTCTTTTTTAACTAAAGCTGAATTATTATTAAGAAACCCTGAAATCAGCAATAATTTCAACTGAGGATATTTTTCTATATTTTTAATAATTTTAGGATTCTTTATATCATCCATCAAAATGATGTCTCCTTCTGGATTATAGCCACTTCCAGAAATTTTAAATATTGAACCATTTACCCAAACATATTGCACACACATTTGGTTTTTAGTTAAAGTCCCAGTCTTATCTGAACATACAACGCTTACTCTCCCTAAGCTATCAACTGAGGCAAGATTTCGAATCACAACTCCTTTTTGAGCCATAAATAAAACTCCAGTTAATAATACAATCGTTGTAAGTAGAGGTATGTTAATAGGCATTATGTCCATTGCCGAGTTTAAACTATCTACTATTTCAAAAGTTGTAAATTGACTCATGATCCATTTAATCATTAACGTTCCGAACCAGAATATCAAAACTGCTAATCCTAGCCATTTTCCAAAGTTATTCATCTTTTCTCTTATAGGAATTTCACTTGTTCCTGCTTCTTCCATTAAATGTGAGATTTTACCAATTTCAGTATTGCCACCAGTCCTAACTGTTATTGCTTTACCATTTCCTGTTGCAATAAATGTTCCGTAGAAAATCATATTTTTCCGTTCTGAAATAGGAATTTTTTCCTCACTAAGAGGTGTTCCTTTCTCTAATTTTTTTACTGGCTCACTCTCCCCCGTTAGACTAGATTCATTAACCAATAAATTTGAGGATTCAATAATCCTAGCATCTGCTGGAATTCTATCTCCTTGATTTAAAACTAATAAATCGCCTGGAACAACATTATTTGTGGGTATTTGTTTCTTTTCACTATCTCTCATAACAACAGTGGTAGGTGCAGATAATTGTCTTAATGCTTGAAGCTTCTTTGTAGCACGATATTGCTGAACAATTGCTACGACACAATTCATTCCGACAATTCCTAAAGTTAAAAAAACTACTCCTAGATTTCCTTCTTCTAAAAATACAACAGCTAAAAATAGGATTAAAGCACCTATTAAATATATTACTATAAGCCAATTGAAAAGAGGTGCTAAATATACTTTAAAAATAGATTTCTTAACTTTAGGAATCTCATTTAATCCATATAATTCGAGCCTTTTCTTAACCTCAATCTCAGTTAATCCAGCATTTTCATTAGTTTGAAAAATTTCGCGAATTTCTTGAATAGATTTATTATAATAAATATCGTTCATTAAAATTTCACTTTTTTTATCTTACTACCAACATAATAAATAAACTTTAAAAATTTTGATTAGAAAAATGTTTTTCGTTTTCTTGCAAAGTATTTGAGAAGTTCTACTCCAACAACACTTTGAGCAACAAAAACAAGGATCCAAATCCAATCTGTTGGACCCAAAAATATATAATTTAGTTGAAAATTTAAACCTAGAACATCATTTATCGCATAATTGACAGGATATGAAAATATTATAAATAAAACGTGTAATAAAACACAAAACATACTCATACCCATTAAATATTTGTCGAATTCATTGATAAAACTTTGTTTGAATGAATTATTTGGACGTCGTATGCTCCAAATAAAAGTTGTTTCAGAGAAAAATAATACCGTCATACTCATAGTTCTAGCTTTTTGGTGTGCTAAATTCATTGGCATAATTAACCTATCTGAACCATATAACTCCTCCGGTAAGATATAACTCAGATTTGGATCCAAATTAAACTCATTTATAGGTATTACACCAAAAAACGTTAAATAATATGATAAAACAAATCCTAAACCCATTAAAGCAGCTTGAACAATTAATAACACAATTAATTGCCTATTTAATATTTCTTCCTCATTTTTTGGAGGTTCTTTCATAATATCTTTTGGAACTGTATCTACTACTAAAGCAAGTGATGGGAAAGAATGAACAATTGCAAACACATATATATGTTGCCAATTATTAAACAACTTAAATCCAACTATTGGAAGAAATTCAGAAGTAAAAAAGAAAACTGCTTCCACAATATTTATGCAAATGAAGAAAAATATTATTACTCTAATTCTAGAAAAAATTCCACGACCAATTCTCACTCCTTTTTCTATTGATACAAAATTATCATCAGAGATTACCATATCAGATACTTCTTTTGCAACATCAGTCCCAGTTATACCCATTGCAATCCCAGTATTAGCTAATTTAAGTGCAAGAGAATCATTAATTCCATCTCCAGTCATTGCTACGATACGATCTTGTTCTTGGTATCTACTAATAATTTTTTCTTTATCAGATGGAACCACTCTCGCAAAAACAGATACTTTATTGAAATCTTCTATTGGTAAAAGCTCAATATCTTTTCCCTCAACAACGAAATCCCCCTCATCAAAAAGGTTAATATTTTTTGCTATTGCTTCGGCTGTTGCTGGATGATCACCTGTGATCATGACTACGTCGATTCCTGCAGATTTACAATTTCCAACGGATTCAATTACTCCTTCACGAGGTGGATCTAAAATTACTACAAATCCTAAGAACACTAAATTAATTTCAATTTCATCTCGATTAAATTTTTCATTTTTCGCTATAGGTTTATCTATTTCTTTATAGGCAATACTTAATGTTCGATATCCACTCTCTGCATATTTCTTAATTGAATCCAAAATTTCTGATTGCTTGTCATCATTTAATGATATAATTTTTTTATTCAATACAATTTGATTGCATCTTTTCACAATTATTTCAGAAGCACCCTTTACAAATGCATAATATGTTTTTTGTTTCTTACTTTTAGGTTTATATATTGTGCTCATTCTCTTAACGGAAGAGTCGAATGAAAATTCTTGAATATATTCAAATTCATCTTTTAATTTGTTAAGATCAAAACCAGCTTTTTCAGCCAATACTAATAATGCAGCTTCCGTCGGGCTCCCTAAAGCACGTCTAATTCTTTTGGTTTTTATTTTTTTTGCTTTTATTTTTACCTCTTCTTCAATTATCGAAGAAATATTATTCAAAACCATAGATGTAATAAAAAAATCAAAATGATTTTTCTTATTAAAATTAGCTCGTTGACCATCTATTTTAATTTCTCCCTCTTTATCATACCCAACACCCGAAACTTCATAGATTTTATCGTCAAACCAAAATTTTATGACAGTCATCTCATTCTTTGTGATTGTTCCAGTTTTATCTGTACAAATAACTGAGATCCTGCCCATAGATTCTATTGCTGATAAGTTTCGAATTATTACACCAGTTTTTGCTAAATTAAGCACTCCTGTGAGCATAACCAGTGTTGTCAAAATAGGGAGATTTATAGGGATAACATTCATAGATCTAATTATTGCAGCAATTAATTCTCCTTTGATATTTTCAGAAGTAAAAATATCAAGTAGTGCTAATACGCTTAATTTATATATCACCAAAATTGAGAGATTTATAAATACGATAATAACTAACCATTTAGCAAAATTGTTCATTTTTCGAGTTAAAGGGATATCTTCTATACTTCCCATCTCATTTAAGGTTTGAGAGATTTTTCCAATTTCTGTTCTTATT
>JAHLWE010000357.1 GCA_019058135.1 Promethearchaeota archaeon
AGATTATTATGGTTTATGCTTAATATTTTTTTATCCCCGGAATATTTTCTTTCAGCAGGACTCAAAAAATATTGTTGTTCAACATGGCTTATAGTACCTCCTAATAATTCTAAGGAATGAACGAAATTTTCATAAGTTAAAATGTCAGATTTTAATGCTTTAAACAGAGCAACTCTCACTCCACGCTCTAAATCTGCACCTGTGTATCCACGCGTTGAAAATAAAATTCCTCTATTTTCGATAATTTTTTTGTCATTCCATAATGCATTCGAATCTAGTATGGATTTCTCTTTACTCATTAAAGATTTTAATTTTTCTTCCTTAGTTTTTAATAACGCATACTCTTTGTTTAAACTACCAAGAATTACATCATCTACTCCAATTTTTGCGCTACTAATTTTATTAATAAAGGACTCAATTATTTTTTTCCTGAGATGAACTGAAGGAAAATCAAATTTCAAATGAAAAGTGAATCTTCTCCAAATTGCAGAATCTAATTGGTCTTGATGGTTAGTAGCACCTATAATTGCTAATGGTGTTCCAAAGTAATTTATTTTATCAATTATTTGTAAGAAAGATATTACAGCTCTTTTAATTTCGCCTACTTCGTGAATATTCGATCTTTCGGATGCAATCGCGTCAATTTCATCAAAAAATAATATAAAAGCTCCATTTTCTTCCGCAATCTGAGCTGATAATTCCACTACTTTTCTAATATTTTTTACGGTATCACCTAATAGTGCAGAAACTAATCTGTCAGACTCCACTACACACAATGGGATATCAAATTCCTTTGCAAATGCTCGAGTTAATGAAGTTTTTCCAGTTCCAGGTGGTCCATATAGGAGGACAGTTAAATTTGGAACTAATTTAGTCTTTTTCAATTTTTCAACAACTTCACTATATCTTTTTAGCGAACTGAAAAAATCTTCAAGCCTTTCCTTTAGAACCTCATTTCCCAATATATCATCAACATTCTCTAATATTTCATTTGGTAAATAAACCGTTCCATACTTGTCAAGCCTTTCTTTAATTTCATCATCTGAATATGTAATTTTTTCTTACACCCCTTCTTTATTTTTTTTTTTCTATTTCATTTAAATATTCACTTAAATCTAAAATTAGTTGTTTAATACAATCTATGCTAGAACCTGCAAAATTAAAAATTTCTTTTCTGTATTGTACAGAATCCCGGATTTTCATCCTATCTAATTTTAAATAATTATTAAAGCATAGAAGTTTCATCATATAAGGTATTACTTTTTCTTGAGTTTTTAAACTAGTAAAAATCGGGTAGAAAATATTATGATCACTTAATTGAGATTTTAAAATAGTTGAAAAAATAATAAATGCAAATGTCATAGAAATCCAATTAATTAATTCTTTAGATAAAAAACCTCGACGGAAAGAAACGAAGGCAAGATAACTTAAAATTAGAGTTTCATTACTGAATTGAGGTATCAACCTAATCTTGCCATCAGATTGTTTATTCTCTCTTATGAAATCATGTTTAATTAACACATCTATAAAATCATACTTGGGAGCAAGAAAAATCCCATCTAGAACTCTTAATCCTAAGCGTTCACAAATTTTTTCAATTGCTTCTTGCTCTTCATGAGCAATATTATCAATAAATGCTTCAAAAACATCATCAATCAAGACTACTGGAATTTCTATGGTAGAATCTTCAGGACAAGGATAATAATTAGGATCCAAGTTGTATAAAGAGGTTATATTGTTAATTATTTGGTATAACTTTGGAGAAATACCAGGAATTTCGAAAAAATCAGGGTTATCAACAGTTTCTCGATAATATGTCTGAGGGATCATCATATACCTATGACATTCATACCAATTTTCTGAAATCTTAACCAACTTTGTATAGATTTCTTGAAAATTTTTACCAATGGGTAATAAACGATCTTCTAAATATTTGTAAAGAAGATATAAATATGTGGAATCTAACTTTTTTTGATCGGGATTTGTAATATTCATTAATATTTCTAAAGCATTTATGCATTCATCAAAAAATTCAATTAGATAATCTTTAATATCTATAGGTTCTAAATCCTCAGAATATTTGTAGATAAAATTTTTGATATATTCAAATATTTCTCCTCTATAATATGCCGAGAATTCGGATAAAGCCCTCACTTTCTTCACTAATCTTTTTTCTTCTTCCATTTTAATCTTATCAAAAATTTTTACGTTCATCATCACTTCCAAACTCATATCTTGGACGGTTTTTTTTGTTTCTTTGAGGATTGGAATCAGATGACTTAAATATGTTAGATATCTTGCTAAAATGTCTGTCCATTTTTCTCTAACCATAAAAATCTTCCTCTAAATTCTTAATTTAATCTTCACTGGAAGTATCTACTATTACTTCTGCGAATATTGAACCTATACTCACGAATATATCAATTTCGACACGACACAACTCCCCGAGAATCCAGCGGTTTATATCTTTCAATAGAAAGCGAGTTTGGTTGTGGATCTTTCTTCTAGCCTCTGTTGTGTCAATTGATTTCAACCACTCTCCACCACCCAATCGATAAGCGAAAATCTTCATGAGCGGCTCCAATAAGTCTAACAACACCTCTTTCATCATCCAAGATTTGGGAATAACGCTCATCCTATCGGAATCGTATGAAGGGTCTCTAAGAATTGGATGGGTCTCAATTACCTCCACTTTGGGCAAAAGTGAGATCAAAAAAATCAAACTAAATATGTTACAGATGCCGTTTACGGTATAGACCCCGCCTATTTTCTTTAAATCATCTCTATGAACTGAAATATTGGCTAAAAACAAAGATATGAAAACTGTTTTATCGAATTTTTCTGAAACCCTTTTTTCTCCGAGTACTTCATCAGTATCAACATATTCACCTTCTAAGATTTCTAATATTTTTTTGGGAAACGTGTAAAAAGTATAAACTTTTCGCTCGCTTTTCCTTTTATCTTTTTCAACAATTAATTCTTTTGCTTCTAAACCGAATAAATCCACAAGATCTTGCAAACTCTCTTTTACATATTTACGTGCTTTATTCGGATCAGAAAACATTGCGTAAAATTGATGATCTACAATTTGAAAATCAGGTCCTTTACTAAACGCCTCAACCAATCTATCAATGATAGTTCCTTGTACATTTAAAGCGATTGTTTTACTTCTTGATGATATAAAACCATTAATTAATTCATTTATTATAAAATCTTGATCATGAGAGCGAGATTTTATGATAAGCTCAAATGCTTCAGCCAAATCTTTGGTTTTTGGGAAAAAAGCATTTTGAATTTTCTCATTAATTGATTTTATAAATAGATCTCCATTATTTTGTGGAAAATAATTTCTCATTACTTTCAATCGTTCGATCAAGGCTTGCTTAGCACCAGGAATATTATCAATATCTCTTTCTTCTAGTTTCTTAATAGATCTATCAACATTTTTAGAGAATTCAGTAAGTAATTTTTTCCATTCAAGATTATCGATCCCACTCATTTATTCAATCACCTTAATCTTTTGCATAAAATTTTATCTTATTTAGCCCAACCTATTTCTTTTTGTAATTTTTTTAAAGTATCAATTAAAATAGGGACTTCTGATTTATCGTAAATATTTGGTGAGCCTGTTCCTTTTTTTGTAGTCCAAGATAGTTGTCCTCCATCACCAGCTTCATAATATCCGTATTTTAATAGTTGTTGTAAATTCCTTACCCAAGAATAAAATCTTAGCCATTTCCTATTGGGATTGTCATTTGAATATATTACAACAACAGATTTCCATTCTCCCATTAACCATTTAATAGTGATGCCAGCTATGGGGAGGTAAAAGTTGATAGGAAAATTGGTTGAGAATTCTAATGGGAGATCTTTAGGATCAATATTAAAAATTGGTTCATTATGAGATTCCAAGATGATGATCTCACCACAATGTTCACATTCATAATGTGTTTTTCTTTTGGTAAATTTTAATTTTTTATTACAATTCGGGCAAATTTTTTTTTCGAGAATTCTATATTTTAGAATTTTTAAGCGTTCATTTTGGATTGCTTTTTCCTTTGTTTCTATTTTTTTTTTTTCAAATCCTTTAAAATTACCCCAATATTCGTCAAATGAAGAATTTATTTTTTCTAAGGATTTGATTAAGTTATTCAATACTGCAGAATCAGTTATTTTGAAAAAACCTGCATGCGTATTTATTTCTTTTTTCCACCAACTAAGTCTAATATATTTAGAACTGCTTAAATAGGAGCTATGACAGAGTAATGCTGCCACCCACCTATTTGGGGATTTAGAAATGGTAATTCCTTTTTCACAAATTTCATATTTCTTATTTAAACTAGCGTTGTTATGAAAATAATCTCCCTCTTGAATTTCTCCATTAGCAACTTCTTTCTTTTTTTTAATTTCTTTAATCCGTCCTTTAATTATTTTTTTACACTTTGGACATTGAAATATTTCTTGAACGAGTTGTTCCATCTCAACGTTACAAACAGGGCATTTAATAATCGAGCACCTTTCTTATTTACTCATTTATAATTCTATATCGTTCATAATCTAAATTAAGCAGCTTTATTTCATTTTTTTCAAATTTAGATACTTCTTTTTTGATATTTACTAATTCTTCTCTTAATTCTATTAATTTATCTTTAATTTGGTTTAAGATATTATCTTCATTGTATGATATTTTAGTAATAAATTCTAAATAGGTATATTTTTTTCTCTTTCCAGAATAGTAATTTTTAATTTTACTTAATTCTTCATCAATTTCATTTAATCTATTCCGTTTTTTAAGTAAATTTATAAGTATTAAATGCCATTTTTTAAAAATTTCATTTTCTTTATCTGTAACTTCCTCCAGATCAAATTTAGCAGGCAATTTTTTTACGTTTTCTTGCATATATTCAAGAATGACTTTATTATTGTCTATTGCCTTTTTGATAATTCTGATATGTGATTTTTTATTTAATAAAGGATCATATAGTTCTATGAAACTGGAGACTTTTTCTAATAATTCTTTAAATCTGGTATAAAATTCACTAACTGTGGTTTCGACCTTTATTGTTTGATATGGATTTCCTAAATCATCTAAAATTTCATACAGATCGTCTGCTAATAAATAATTTTCCTTACCAAATTCAAATAGAAAAGGATGAATAACATCACTATTTTCGCACATTATACCCTTTAACCTTGAGATGGCATAGTGAAAATTTCGTTTTGTTAAAAATGTAAATTTTTTTGAGATAATTGGAAATAATGTATTTTCTGGAACAATTATCTTATTCTCTTCAATTCTTATTGGTTCCAAAATTTTAATTAAAAAATCATCTTCTTTCTTTTCCAGTTCTTTCAAAGATCTTAAATTTTTAATTATTCTTAAATCTATTAAAATTTCGGTCAATTCTTTATTTGAATATAATTCCAAATCGCTTTTGAGAATTTCATCCAAATTCATTAATCGTTTAAATGAATTGAGCCAAGATTCATCTGATAAATTTTTTAACATATCATTTCGAACTATGTAAAGATATAATAGAATATAGCGCATCTCTACATTTTCAAATACTTTATTTATAAGATTTTTATCTACTTCAATGGATAATTGCTTATGCTGTTCCATTTCTTCCATCCTACTTTAATTTATATGGTATTAAATAATATGATCTAATCAATGTAATCTATTCCAATAAGATAATTAAAAAGAGATAATAAAATTATTATACCATAACATAAAAATTTTTCTGTTTTAAGGGAAATGGGTAAATTAAAAAGAGAAAAATTTTTTACTCTTAAAAATTATTAAAAATTAAAAGAAAAATTACAAATATTACAAAGACGGGAAATTTTATGGGTCGAAGGAAGAAAAGGAAAAAAGTTTATCGGAAAATAAAAAAACTTCCTAAAATTTTTACATGTCCTGAGTGCGGGGCTAAATCAGTTAAAATAGAGAAGAAGAACAAATTAATTGCATATTCTATAAAATGTGTTGATTGTGGGCTAGAATGGGATGCAAATTTACGCTCAGCAAGTGATTTATATGATATAAACGGAGAAAATGTAAAAAACTGCTCTATTTGTGGCGGAAAAATAAAAAAAACAGAATTAAAGGATAAAATTGTCAATTTGGTTGAAGTTAAATGTGGAACTTGCGGATTACAAAAAGATGTTTTAGCCCGTTCTATTGAAGCTGCTGTAGATTTTTATGGGTCATTTATTGATTTATATTTTAAAGATCAAGAATATCATCGTTTAAAAGGAAATATAAAAGAACATGAAAAAGAGAAAAATTGGAGTGAATTAGGTTTAACTTATTCGCTTCTATCAGATATTACAAAAATGAAAGCCTCAGAATTATCTAAAGAATATATTTCAACAGGAGAAGAAGAATTACTAGAAGAATCTAATAAATGGAGAGATGAAGGAGCAAACTATAAATTATTAGAAAGAGAATTACGTGAAAAAATAAAACAAGAAGATACTGGCGTTGATCTTGAGGAAGAAATAGAAGGAGAAGAAAAGTTAGCAAAAGATAAAACACTTGAAGAGGTATTTGATGACCCAGGATTCCTAGAGTGGTAATCTTTTAAAATTTTTCTTTTAATTTAGAAACTCTATTTCTTATTGATTGTTTTGGGTTTTTAACGAAAATAATCTTTTCATTTGGATAAAATTTAAAACAATTCATAATTTCATCTGGGATATTTTCCCAAATGGGTAATTTTATAAAATAATCGAAAAAATGATTAAATTTTATATTTTTCTTTTTGAAAAAATAAGCCCATCTATAATATGCTATTCGATTGAAGGTTTTTATTAAGTTAACACCCAATAAGTTATACTTAGAGCTTAAGAATGTTGCGAGGTAAGACCACATTTTTTGAGTTTGGGGTATAGATTCGAGATAAACAGAATCTGATAAAGGTCGTATAAAAATCTCATGAATTGTTATAATTGGAATCAATTCATCTACTAATTTTAATATTTTTTCTCTATAATTAGGATCATTAACAGACATTGTAGTAATTTTCATCATTTTTCTTTTTGCATAATTAAGATGTCTTTCTTTAAAATATAACCACATCTTTGCCAT
>JAHLWE010000358.1 GCA_019058135.1 Promethearchaeota archaeon
CATAGTTTCGAATCTCCCATTTAATGAAGATTTAGAAGAATTGAAGGAATATTTTATAGAAAAATCTTTAGAACTCTGGGAAAAATTTCTCGAAAATGGTTTTGAGCCAAAATATATGGGAGTAGATAAGAACTCAATTTCTTTATCATTTTGCATAATATATTTTATTTTGTTAACACATGGTGTTAAACAAATTGGGTATCAACCAATTTCTGCAAAAGCCATCTTTAACTCTTTAGGTAATAATACTAAAAATCTTAACCTAGTGAAAGAAACTCAGTTTCATGCTGCTCCAAGCAAACTATATAAATTCTTACCAGATGAATATAAAAAGGTTTTTGATGAACATGCAAAATTCTTTAAACTATCTTATAAGAGAGTAAAGAGATTTATAGAAAAAGTTCTTAAAGCAAAGCTTATTACAACTGAGAAGGAATTTAATAGAAATAAAGAAAAAGATAATACTTCACCCGTTCATACTAAAATAGAAATAAGTTGCAATAGAGGTCATATTTGGTCTACTACTTATAATTATTTAAAATGGTATGGAAGTTGGTGTCCTGATTGTGCTCAGGGAAGGTATGAAAGGATTATAAGACGGTATTTTGAAAAGATTTTTTCTTTTATTTCTAATTCAGAAATAATCTTTCCTAATACAAAATTGAGTAATGTTATAAATTCTATTTATGAAAATGATATTGTTAGTAGTTTTATATCTTATAGTCATTTTGATGGCTATACAGAATTACCGAATTTTAAAGAATTTGATATTAAAGTACAAAATGCCAATGTCAATTTCAATAATAGTTATAAGAAAAATTATAAGATTTCTGTTCTCAATAATGAAAATTTGCAAAAATTATTCGATGAAATTATATGCGATTATTTAATAAGAGATATCTTAAAAGAAAATGATTATATTTTAATTGAATTTCCTTTTGGTTATATTGAACTATTGTTTTTGAATGGAGAGGTCAAATTAATTAGAAGTGAACTAAAATCATATAAAGTAAATGTTGTATCAAACAGTCACACTAAGTTTGCATTTGAATATAACGGATTACATCATTATATATATCCAAATTATTATCACAGTAATTTTAAGCAATTTCTAAGTAGAATATGCAATGATTTATTAAAAAAAAAAATTAGTAAAGATAATAATACAGTACTAATTGAAATTCCATATTGGATTAGCCCTGATATGAATTCACCAAAAAGAATTCGAAATTATATTATTAAAGAATTTAAAATAAAAACAAACATCGATCTTAATAGTTATAATTTACCCAATTTTAACCACATTACTCAAGGATTTTATTTATATGAATCGAATAATATATATAAAGATTTGACCGAGTTTTAGCTTTTATATTATTATTTTAGCTTATTCTAAAATAAGTTTTTTAAAATTTACAGTAGTATATTTAAAATCATCTGTGCCCCCCCTGCATTTTCTAAGTATTGCGCGTGAGATTTAACATCAATAAATTTGCGTTTATATTCATCAAATTCCATTTTGAGATATTCTTGAATATGTAGAGCATCGAATGTGTAGCGATTGTAGCACGAAGTGGGATGAGCACCAAATGGAATTTTCACCACAGCGTCTGTTGTTTGCATGGGTAATTGGGCTTTTCCGGGGAGATAACGAATATCTTCGGTTTCGACCAATTTTTCACATATTATGATGGTTTTTTTAGCAGTTTTTGCCATATCATCATCAAGCCAAATAGCTCCAGCAATATTTCCATTTCCAAATTCATCAGCATATGGCACATGTAAAATAGCGACATCTAGATCGATTTTAGGTAATGCCATTAATTGGGTGCCTGAACCTAAAGGGTCTTCAAATTGTTTTATGTCTTTTCTTACTTTAGGAAAATCCGTTCCAATTATCCCTTTTAAGGGCATAAAGGGTACCTTTAAATAAGAGCATTTAAGCCCTAGGGCGAGTGAGGCTTCACTTTCTTCGGAAATATTAACTTTTCCCGCCTCAACAGCCTTTCTATAATGAGGAGCCATTCCAAAAACTTCCATTCCTACAAATGATGCTCTAACCTCAGAAATACATCCGGCACCAATAAGTATATCAACTTCAATCCCTCCAACAAAAGTACAAATTGAAAGATCTTTTTTCTCTTGCCTAATTATTTCTCTACAAGCACTTAACGGCTTTCTCCAAAAAGAAAGACCACCAATCCCGATTAAATCGCCATCATGAACATATGTTGATATTGCTTCTTCCAATGTCATTAATTTGCTATTAACCATCAATTATCACGAAATTATATTGATTTGTAATCGTATGTATAAAATTAATATTTAGAATTTATAATGGTTTTTCAAATTAAAATTAGTAATATTGTCTTGTCTTATAATTTATGGTAATTGATTCCCAATCGTTCATTCTTCTTAATTTTAAAAATTCTTTCAATTTTTTTCTCAAATCTAATTTTAGATTCTTTCAATTGCTATTATTTGTTAGGTAATACTATATTTAGAAAATTGAATTCCCTTGCTTTAAAATCATCAATTAACCCTTTAAACCGTAATAGAATAACCAAGAACTTCCAATCATAGCAGATCTTATAAAAATTAAAATAATTCCCGGAGAAAATAACCCATCCAAGACGGCACCGATGGCATATACAAAAGATCCTAAGGATAAATATAAAAATTTTCTTCTTATTATACCAGTTGATTGGAATGACTTATGTAAAAATCCCACGACTAAAAATAAGATTATTGAGAGAAGAAAAATTAATGCAATAATCGAAGGAATTGATTCAAACACTAAATTATCATTTATGAGATCTACTCCAGGAGATGTTGGATTGTCATAAGTAACCGTTCCTGATGGATTTAATAGAAAAAAAACCTCAAATATAATTCCCAAGGCAAGATAAATTGAAAAAATTAACCATTTTTTCTTTGGCGTGATTAATTCTGCACCGATATAC
>JAHLWE010000359.1 GCA_019058135.1 Promethearchaeota archaeon
CTTGCCGTCCCAAGCACATTTTATCCCCAATAAACACGCACTGCATAGCTTCATTTTCCACTCATTTTTTCCTTTTATGCCATTGTTTAATCTATTATTATAAAAATTTTTAACCTCTAATATATTAAGCGGATGAAAATTATAAATTTAAGAGATATTTTTGAGAAAATTACTAAATTTGAATTAGTTCGAAAAAATTTAAATACTCTTATGTCGTATTGAGATTGAAGTTAAAAAAATTATCAATTAAACAACTTACAAGGTCGTGATTTAATGAGTATTGATTGGAATTTAGTAGAGGCTAAACCAGATAAGTACCATAAAGTTAATGGACAGGCTCTTTTAGATTTGCGTGCAAAAGTTAATAGTTTAGAAAAACAGTTGGCAATCACCCGAACAGAGCTGGAAAAAACTACTAATGAATTAAATGCCACCAAGACAAAATTAACTACCACACAAACTGACTTGAGCACAATTAAAGAGGAAAAAGAAAATATTAAAAAGAAATTTACAGAGCTTGAATCAACTTTACAACCAACCAAATCCGCTTTAGAGAATGAATTAAATGATGGAAAAGCGAAAATTACTGAGTTAGAAGAAAGACTAAACACCTCTGTGGCAACCAACGCCGAACTACAAAAAAAAATAGAAAGCCTTGAAGCCGATTTAACTACAAAAACAAATAAAATCCCCACCCTTGAATCTGAAATTCCCTCAAAACAAGAAAAAATTAATGAATTAACCAACACTTTAAGCGAAAAAGAAAGCCAATTAGAAGAATTAAAATCATCTCTTGCCGAAAAAGAACAGTTATTGATTCAAACTACTGCTCAATTGGAAGAAATGAAGTCAGAATTGAGCGCATTTAAACTCCCTGAGATTGGCCCCGTTGAAGCATTTCAGAGAGAGGAGAGAGTAGTATGCCCTATGTGTGGTGAAACTGCTATAAAAGAAATAGACGACAAAACCAAAATCCTATATTATTCAGGAATTAAAGCCATTTACGCAAAGAAAAAAATATGCAAAAAATGCGGATACGGATTCTAAGAAATGAAACTCTAATAAAGTCTATTACAAAATTTATCCACTAACTTGAAAAGATAATTTGATTTAATACTTTCCTTTCTTAAATTATCATTAAGTTAGATTTTACTTTATCCAGTTTAGATTCGTAATCCGTTATATATTTTTTCATACTAATTTTCGTTTGTTTCCTCCTCTAACTGGAAATATTGAACTTACATTGAAAATTGTGCAACTATTACCTCTTGTGCTTAAACTGAGCAGAAAGGTAAAAGAATAAAGAAAATGGATAAAAAATTTAAAAATAAAAACTAATATAAATTACATTTTTTTTTTTTAATATTCGCAATATAGAAGAGATTGAGAAAATCTTGATCAATTAAAAAGCATATTAATTTAATTTTCTTATTCTTACTATAGAAAAAATGGGTCAAAATATAAATAATAATTCAATAAAATCTTAAAAGTGGAGCAATTGGATTCCTTAGGATTAGTAATCAAAGATGAATTATTGCGGTTTTTAGAAAGAGAATTTGAAAGTAGCAAGCTTAACATTCTTCCTGAGAAATATAAGGGTGGAAAAATATTTTCTCATCCATTAATAGGCGTTGCTCAAGGTAACGATCCCATTTTTCAAAAGTTCAAAGAAGTTGTAGGTCCGGAACATCTAACACCTCTAGAAATGTGGGTAGGAAGTGGTCAAGATCATTTACCAGCGTCTGACCTTTATGTAGTATCTATAGTGTTTCCTTTTGTTGATAAGATTCGCAGGGAAAGTAATAATCCAATTGTATTGCCTCGAATAACATTACCAGCCGAAACTTATTCTGTTGCTAGAAATTATGGTAATGTATTCAAAAGGTATATAATGAAGCAAACAATTAATTTTTTTAAGGAAAAAGGCTATAATGCCGTATCTGGGATATCTTGTGATGCTTATACAATTGTTTTGAAAGGAAAATTTTATTCTACTTGGTCTGAAAGATATATTGCTTTTGCTGCGGGATTAGGAACCTTCGGTTTGCATGAAGGACTTATTACTGAAGTAGGGTGTAATATTCGATTAGCCTCAGTGGTGACTAATGCCCCAATTAAAATTTCTCGAAGAAAGAGTGATGAACCTTACTCAAATTGTTTATATTATGCAAAAGGAACTTGCAAAGAATGTGCGAAAAAGTGCCCTGCAAATGCGATTACAGAAAAAGGACATAATAAAACAAAATGTAATAAATATCGCTGGAAGGTTGCAAGAAAAATGATACCACGTCTTGGTTCAATTCTGAAGCCTGATTCCCGCCGTATTAACTGGAAATTAAAAGAAGATATTTTCCTTGTTGGTTGTGAATTTTGTCAATTTGGAGTCCCATGTACGGATAAAAACCCTATGGTCAGTGATTACTTGGATTTTGATTGAGATTATGCACTTTAATTCACTTTTCTTAAGAAAATAGAGAATAATTAATTTAGTAATGAAAAATATTCTAAAAATAAAGAATAAATTTGTTAAGTAAATGAATGAGATTGCTAACCAATGAGAAGATCAAGGATTTCCTTCTTTATTATTATGATTAGTATTTGCTTTATGTTAATTTCATTATTTCTCCACCCAAAATTAGAAGATGTTCCTGTTTTCCCAGAATTTCCAGCAATTCCAGAATTTCAAGATGTATATCCAGAAGTTGGTCCTCGTGTATTTACACTGAGATCTTGGCTATCTATTTATTTTATATAATCATTTCAGGTTATATTATAATTCTTGCAATTAATGCTTACTATGTATGGAAAGAGAAAAAACCAGATGCTGAATTTCGATGGATATTTAAAAATCCAGGACATCCACAAATTTATGGCGGATTTTTATTATTAATGGTCTCTTTAATTCCTATATTTCCTTTTACGGAATTTCCTGCCACTTATCAGGATATTGCTATTCTCTTAATGTTAGTTATCAGCGCCATTTTACTCATTTTAAGTGGAGTAATTTATAAAAAAACATCAATTCAGGAGTAACAATAATAATTTCACATTCCTCCTCATCTTTTAACATATTTTTAAGCTGAACAGTCACTGATAGGCTATTAAAAACATTTTTGGCAATTATTAAAACTCTATAACGTTAAATGTATTATAATGGCATTGTTGAAGACTAATGCCATTAATTAATAAATCCAATTATAATAAATAAAGGTGGTAAAGATATTATGATATTTGTATCGTATTTTGAACTAAATCCCGACTTTGACATTTCTGAATTGGCCGAAATTGGACAAAAGATGATTTCGAAAAAACTTTATCCCGCCTCTGGAGTAAAACAACTTGCCTGGTATTTAACTCCTGGAGTTCGGGGAATAACCGTAACAGAAGCAGAAACAGCAGAAGATATCTCCAACAAAATAAACTTATGGAGCACACGAACCATTAATTGATAATTATCTAGTATTTTAATGAATAAGCGTTTAAAACAAACTCGACTGCCTTTTTACCATCTTCAAAATTAGGATTTTCTTGTTTTTTTTTTAATATGCATGTTATAAAATGATTAATAAGACTATGGTGAGGGACATCTCTGGACATTTTAGATTTAATAGCACTTTTAATGAGTGGATTATTTTTTAATTTCTTAGGAGTAAAAGAGAATAATTTCTTAGCAAATAAATCAATCTTGAGTGAGCCTTGTGTTCCAAATATTTCAATTATTTCTGAAGGTACATTACACCATGATACGCTAATGATCCCTAGAGCATCATTTTTGAATTGAAAAATTACATTACAATTATCCTCATAAGTTAAATTGATACATGATGTATTAAAATTAAAGCCATTAACTTTAACATAGTCATCGATTAAATATCGAAGTAAATCTATGCAATGCACTCCTAAATCTAATAGGACACCGCCTCCAGCCTTCTTGGTATCAAAAAACCATTTTTCATTCGAAGATGCTTTCCAAGATTTATATGGTCCGTAATGAGTAAGAAGATACCTTGTTAGGATAATTTTTCCTAATATATTATTTTTAATTATTTCCTTAATTAAAGGAAAAATCGAAATGTAACGTTTTTGAAATGCTGTAAAGAAAATTACTTTTTTATTCTTTAACCTATTCTCAACCTTGATTAGTTCTTCTCTTGAAATACATATTGGTTTTTCGCATAAGATATGAATATTATTTTCTATTGCTTCTAAAATCATTGGAGCATGCAAATAATTTGGAGTACAAATGCTAACAATATCAAGATCTTCTTTTCTCAACATTTCTTCCCAATTATCGCCTATATAAATTTTTGCGATTTGAAATTTTTCTGCAACAGCTTTTGCATGCTCTTCAGTTCGAGAAGCTATCGCAACTATTTGACATTTATTGTTATTTTCAAATCCTAATAAATGAGTATTACCTATTGCTCCTGCTCCGATTAATCCTACTTTTAACATTTTAACAATTCAAATTGATATAAATTTCAATCTATAAGTGAAATTGATTGACAAGTTGAAGAAAGATATACTTTAATTAAAAGATTTTTAATCCTTCCTTGTTAAATCGCTATTTTTAATAAAATAAATTTAATTCCTTTTTTAAATATGTAAAAACAAATGGAAAAAAATATTGTAAGAAACTATAAAATATCAATAATGATTTATTATCCTTCGATTCTCTCTTCATGAATTTTTTGTGATTAAATTTTCTTCCGTATTCTTATCAAACACATGAATTTTTTCATTAACAAAAACAAGATATAATTCATCACCGATTTCTAAATCTTCAGTGGGTTTAGTTATTGCGATTATGGTGTTTTCATTTACCCTATGATGGATAGATAATTCTCTACCCATTAATTCAATAATATCAACTTTTGCTTTGATTGAATTTTTAATATTTTCCTTTGAAATTGAAATATCTTCAGGTCGAATGCCTAAAATTACTTCCGTTGATTTTATTTTTTTTAATTTATCAAACCTATTCGATAGCTCATATGTTGAAAATCCTAGATCAACAAATAATTTTCCATCCTTTTCTATAAGTGTACCATCTAACATATTCATAGGGGGACTCCCAATAAACCCAGCGACAAAAATATTCTTTGGAGAATTGTAAATATTCTCTGGAGTATCTATCTGTTCTAAAAAGCCATTATTTAAAATAGCAATCCTATCACCAATCGACATAGCTTCTAATTGATCGTGAGTCACATACACAATGGTAACACCTAATCTTTTATGTAATCTCTTCAATTCAGCTCTAGCATAAACTCTCAATTTGGCGTCCAGGTTAGAGAGAGGTTCATCCATTAAGAAAACTTTAGGTTCTCTAACAATTGCTCGTGCTAATGCAACTCTTTGTCTTTGACCACCACTGAGTTGTTTTGGTTTTCTCTCTAAAAGTTCAGATATTCCAAGACGTTCCGCAACCTCCTTTACTCTTGTCTCAATTTCATGTTTGTGTTTCTTCCTAACCTCTAATGGGAAGGCTATATTTTTGAATACAGTCATGTGTGGATAAATAGCATAATCTTGAAACACCATGGCTACATTTCTTTCCTGTGGTCTTTCAAATTTATTGTGTTCCGCACATGTAATCATGTCATCTCCAAACCATACTTCTCCCTCATCTGGATTTATTAGTCCTGCTATGCATAAAAGAGTTGTAGTCTTTCCACATCCAGAGGGACCAAGTAATATGAATAATTCACCATCTTTTATCTCTAAATTTACATTTTCGACTGCTATAGTCTTGCCATACCTTTTCGTTAAATTTTTTATTTTTACACTCGTCATTTTACATCACCCTTATCCTTTCACAGCTCCAGTCATAAATCCTTTTATAAGATATTTTCCCAATATTAAATAGACGATTAAGGCAGGTAATGTATACCATAAAGTGCCTGCCATTTGAAGATTCCACATGGCCACAAAACCACCCTTCAAATTTGCTAGAGCTACCGAAGCTGGCATAGCTTCAGTTCCCCTTGATAATACCAAACCAAAGAGAAAATCGTTCCAAATGTTAGTAAACTGGAAAACTGACGCAACCACGAACGGCATTAGAGAAAGTGGTAATATTATCCGTCGATATATTATCCATGTCCCAGCTCCATCTGTTTTAGCCGCATTTATGAGACTATCAGGGATGCCTACGTAAAAACTCCTGAAAAGGAGGGTACAAATAGGGATACCATATACCGTATGTGTTAGGATCAATCCCCATACGGTATTATATAACCCCCAACTAACCATGGTCATAACAAGAGGGACTAGAACTGCCTGGTATGGGATAAATATCCCGATGATAAGACCTAGAAACACTGTGTTGGAACCCTTGAACTTGATTTTGGTTAATGTATAACCTGCAATGGAACCTAAAAAGCAAGATAGAATCGTCGCAACTGATGTAAAAATTAGACTATTCTGTAAAGGTCTTTGCATGATAATAAAGGTTTTTTCCAGCGGCTCCGTAGTCGGGGATGATGGTGGTTCTAAGGGTGTCGTGTAAATCAAATCTGCCTCTGTTTTGAAGGCTGTCATAATGCCAGCCCATAGTGGAAGAAGTGTCACTATTACGAAAAAAATAAGCAAAATATAAAGAATCACACGTTTAAATCTTAAAAATCTCATTTCTATTTCCTCCTATATGTTGAATATAGATACGGTATTACTATTGCCATTACAAGCAAAAACAATACTGTTGCAATGGTAGACCCATAGGCGAAATGCGTCATAGCAAAGGTCTCTTTGTACATCGTTAGTGGTAAGATTTCTGTGGCCCAACCAGCAGGTCCTCCACCTGTTAATATATAAATGAAATCAAATGCTTTGAGAGCAAATACCATGAGAATAACAAAAGCGGTGAAGGTTGAAGCTTTTATTTGGGGGATTATAACACGTTTGTATAGTTGAAAACCAGACGCCCCATCTACCTCTGCCGCCATAATATGAGATTCAGGAATGGATCTTATCCCAGCTAAAAAAATCAACATCGCATACCCCGCGAATTGCCATATTAGGGAAATGATAACGCAGAACATTGCCATATTTGGATCCGTAATCCATCCGGATTTTAGTAATTCGAGCCCAATTGTCTCAAGTAATGTATTTATAACCCCCATGGAAGGATTATACATCCATCTCCATAAAAATCCAGTGACTACGAACGAGAGAGTAAACGGTAATAAGTAGATGGTTCTAAATACAGACTCCTTCCTCACCTTTTGATCCAAGAGTATAGCCAAAAAGAGACCCAAAAATAAAGTACAGGGTACAAAAATTAGCATTAACAAAATATTATTCATTAGAGAGGTAAAAAATATCGGGTCGCCAAGTAACTTTATATATTGATCAAACCCTACAATATTATAGCTTGGAACAAGACCTTCCCAGTCAGAAAGGGATACGACTACATTCCATCCGATGCCGATATAAACAAAGTAACCCACAAGCAATACGGATATTAGAAAAATGAACTGGATAATTATCCTATCTTTCGTAAAAATCTTTCGGGAAATCCTCTTTCTTTTCAATAAAACACCTTTAAGAATTACTAAGTTAATTAATATTTTTATTTATCTAAAATTTTTAAAAAAAAAAAAGGAAAGGAAGATTTTTTACACTCTTTCCATTTTAAATATTACATTTTACATTCAATCTATCGACCAGACTTTAGTGTACTCATCACTTATTTGCGTTGTATAGCTAGTTAGAGCACTCGCTGCTGCACTTTCATCTAGATTCGTGACGTAACTAGATATTATATCAGACAACTTTACTTTGAACGCTTCAGGCGCACCACTTCCATGAACCACACTTGGAAACATATATGTCACTTCCCCGAAGTCGCCTATAGCCGCCTTTTGATATGCACCATATTTAGTTATGTCTGCGTCAGTACGTGCGGCAATAGAGCCTTTTATGGGGTTGAAGGCGTCCTGACCCGCCTTAGAAGCTACAACCTTTAGCCATCTCTCTGAATTTGTGGGATGGGATACACCTCTCGGGTGCTGGAAGCAATCTATGCAAAGACCATACATATCTCCGGTTCCAGGGACTGCAAATGTTCCATAATCCTCGCCATATATCTTATCAGCTA
>JAHLWE010000360.1 GCA_019058135.1 Promethearchaeota archaeon
AACTATAGGTTTATATTAATCTCCTAAATTATCAACTGGAAATACGTCGCTTATTTTTAATTTAATAATTAAATTATATAAATAATAGAAATAATACTTTTTTAAGAGAAATAAAAATAAGATACTGGGAAAAAAATAAAAATTTTTAGAGAGATTTGTAAGAATTTAACAAAATTTGAAAGAAAAAAGATTCTACTATTATTAACTGATAAAAATATTTTATAGTTGGTGTATATTTAAAAATTGAATAGGATTAAATGGGAAGATATAAGAATCGAAAATATTGAGCTTAAAAGTATTATAAAGTTATTAGATGTTCTTAATTCAAGTTCGAGTGATGTTGATAAAAATATCGCATTTAAAAGTCTAATAAAGTTAGGAAAAGCGTTAGTTGAACCAAATTTAGAGAAATATTTAATTGAAAACTATGGCTATGATGGTAATCAAAGTGAGCTACTTCTTAGATTACTTATAAAATTGAATAAAAATAATAATTTATTGTTCCTATTTCAATTAAAAAACCCAGATTTCGTTAAACGTGCTGTAGCAGTAGAAAAAATTGGAGAATTAAAATTACAATCCTATTTGCCAGAAGTAATAAAATTAATAGATGATGATGATCCATCTGTTCGTTTTGCAGTCTGTAAAACATTAAAAATATTTCTTAAAGATGATATTGTAAATTTAAATTATATTATAAAAAACGATATTCTCATACGTCTTATGGAGAGGAATTCTAGAGAAAATAACCTTGTAATTAAAAAAACAATTCAACGATTAATTTCTAATTATTTCAATGTATAATTCCTTAAATTATGAGAATTTTAAATCTATAAAGATTTATTAAATCTTAAGTTAATATATAACATAGCGATACAATTAAACAAATTTGATATAATATGCCTAGTTTCGATTATACCTTTAAAGTGCTTATGTTGGGGGAAGCGTCAGTAGGAAAGACGAGTTTGACGAAACGATATGTCCAAGGTATTTTTAACCCAGATGAGAAACTGACTATCGGAGTGGATTTCTATATAAAAACTGTTGATGTCTTAGACAAAAAAGTCAAACTGCAAATATGGGACCTTGGAGGTGAACAGCGATTCCGATTTTTATTACCCACATATTGTTTGGGAGCTAATGCAACTATATTTATGTATGACATTACTCGATTAAATACTTTAGAGAATATTCATTCTTGGTTATCAATTGTATATCAAAGAAGTGGATTAATCCCCATTATGTTAGTAGGTTCTAAGTTAGATCTAGAAAAACATGAAAGATCGGTTCCTCGAGATTATGGAATTCAAGTAGCCCAAGAAAATAATTTAGCTGGTTGGATAGAAATATCATCTAAAAATAATGTCAATGTAGATAATGTTTTTGAAACTCTTTGTAAATTTATGTTAGAACGAGCAGTAAAAAGGAGTAAATTCTGAAAAATGGAGCAACGTGAAGGAGATAAAATTAATTCTATACGAAGAATATTTGATTTAATTGGAAAATCGGAAAAGAGTATTGAACAGATATACGATTTTTTGCTTAAAAATAAAAAAATTGAAGATCTCAGAAGAGTTTCAGATGATTTAGGCATAACATTAAAAAGGGGATACAAAGTCTGTGCAGTTCTAAATGAATTAGATTTAATACAAATTTTCGATCGCCCAATGAAAATCAATTTATTAAATCCAATTGTTGCCTGGCAGAAAATAATTAATAAAAAAATTAATGAATTAAGTGAAGATTTGGATAAAAAAATAAGTTCACTTGAAGAGTCATTAAACACATTTTTTAAAGTATATGAACTAAAAGAGCCAGAAGTGGGAGAACCAATTGAATTCTTAAATTTTGATACTAAAAACCTTAATTGGGTTTATTATCCCTATTTTGCTAACAGAGTTTCTAGAATTGCAATTGGAATCGCTTATGAAAATCCATTTATAAATGAACTCACTAAAGTAGAGTTTTCAAAAATAGAGAAAGAATTAGTTGGAATATTAGAAGAAAATCTAAGAGCTTTAGCTGAACATATTCAACAAATTGAAATCTTGATTATTTTAAATTCAAATGTATTGGAGGGTTTTTTAAATTCAATTCGATATAAAAATTTAGTTAATTATTTATATGAAAAACAGATCACGCCCCATAAGATTGAAGTGAGAATAACACATGAAGATTTCAGTAATTTTGCATTAAGAGACGATGAAATGCTAATTCAACCGAGCTTTGATCCATCAAATATTCTATTAGGCTCTTATATTTCTCGACAAAAAGATATTGTAAAAATTTTTAAACAGAAATTTGATGATTTATTTGAAAAAAGTCTCCTTGTTAACGATTATCTTAGAGACCATAGAATTTTTGAAAAAAGTGAGTTATCAAATATTGATAAATTGGCTTTAGGATTTTTACAATAAATTTAATTCTTGTTTTTATTACTTAATATCTAATTATCGATAAATTACCAAAAATAAAATATAATAAATAGAGGATATAATGAAGATCATAGTATTCAGCCCTCATCCTGATGATGAAATTTTTGGCTGTGGAGGAAGCATATTAAAATGGATTGAAGAAGACCATGACGTTCACGTTATTTATATCTCTGACAATAGAGCGATAATTACTTGGGCAAAAAAGCATGGAAATTTTATTGAAACTGAGAAAAATAAAAATTTAACTGAAGAACAAGTGGCAAAAATCGGACTTAAAGAAGCAAGAGAAGCAGCAAGATTTCTAGGCTTTTCGGATAACAACATTCATTTATTTGGATTACCTGATTCTCACGTTAAAGATTATATTGATAAAGGTGTAGAACTTGCGAAACCGATTGTAAAAGATGCAGATAGATTTATCATTCCAAGTGCTAATAATGAACACCCGGATCATCAAGCTACCTATGAGATCGCAGTAAGAACGGCTGAAGAACTCAATTTAAAAAATCTCGAGTTTTATGTGTATGCTCTATACAATCCTTTACGAGCTGAAAGCGAGAATTTGGTTAAAATTAAGATGGGTGATTTGCGCCAAAAATTATATGATGGTTTACAAATTTATAAATCTCAATTTTGGTCTAAAGAAATGTCTCGTAACATTCTTTGGGTAAAGGGAAAGCGTAGAGAACGGTTCGGATATTATCAATTTCAAGATATTGGAAAACATTATAACTTTTAATTTTTTTCAAATATTACTTAGAAATTATAAAATTTACCAACATCTTTTAACCTATAATAACCATATCTGTCTCTTCGTTTTCCTTGGATCCATAGACTTAAAGATGCAATATCTTTAACATAAAATTGTGATTTATGTAATTTGAAAGCTTCGTAAGCTTTATATCTTAATTCTCCAACCTTAACTTTCTTTAAATGTTCCCCTTCTGCTTTCAACGGATTATATAAAGCAAATACATAAAATACAAGATTTTGAAGGTTAAGTTCTTGTGCTACTTTTATTGCAATATTATGTGCAGCTTGATGGTCGGGATGTTCATTATTTCCACTCGGGATAACAAACATGTTTGCATCTTTTATAATATCTTTAATTTTTTCAACCGCCTCATCGATATGGTTCTTGAGTTCTTGATCATAAAATTTTAAGAAATGACGATTTTCTTTTTTTATTCCTAAGAATTCAGCGGATGAATCTGCCTCTTTTAATCTTATTTCAGCCAGTTGGTCTTCACTTATTCTGGTTTCTTTGCAATCCTCAAGTTCATTTCTTTCTCTTGCCTTGCGATACCCAGCTCTACCATCAGTAAACCAAATTATTTGAATATTATGTCCATCTTCAAGCCATTTTAAGATCGAACCACCTGCTCCAAAGACTTCATCATCTGGATGAGGGGCAAAAATTATAATTTTCATAAATAATATGAGTATGATTATGAATAATTAGTAAATAATATATTTAAATTACAGTTTTTCTGCCTCCCATAACGCCTAATAATATAGGTCCATTTCTTTCCCCTTCGCCCTTAAAGCCTTAAAGTCTTCTATCAGCAACGCGTTTTCTTGACTTGTCAGTCCTCGTTCTTCTTGAAAATACTTTTTCTTATATTTTTCGCAAATTCTTTGTAGATTTTGTTGGTCTATTTTAGTTTTACGAAGTTTATTTAAAAACTTATAAGACACGGTGAATATTCCAATATTTCCTTTGCTAGCCGATATAACTTGCTCAATCGTGCGGAGGATTTTTTGTCTCATTTGTTTGCTACGCTGTAAATATGAAGAGGTAACTCCCTTTACTATCACAGCCTTTATTTGTTTTTTAAGAAAGGGAGATTCTACTTTAAAATATTTGTAATTATCAGTAAGATTCTTAAGACCTGTAAGATTTAAAATTAAATCGATTAGAACAAGTTCAAATTTTAGACGAGCCTTTATACAAACCTGATGTAATTACTCATAAACGACCGAGTTATTGTGTCGATAACATTATAAAACAAATATTTAGTTAATCTATGTTTCTGCATTTTATAATAAATCGATTTGATCTAACCAGAGGTATATGAGATTTACAATGGTTGATTTTAAAAGAAATACATTTGCTTTAGTTGTATCAGATGTTCATATTGGGAATGAGTTCAGCCGAATTGGAGAGTTCACAACTTTCTTAAAAGACATTTTACTAAAGAAAAACAGTAAAGAACTTCCCTTCTTGAGAGCACTAATTATTTTCTTTAAGCTTCTTTAGCAAGATTGAGTTTTTTGGATTGATATCCACAATGGGAAGCGGCGTCTGCAACCACGCACCAAATGTCTTCCCCTGCACGATTGGCAATATTATTGCCTTAAAAAATACCGTTATTACGGCTCTAAATTTCTGAGAAGATGTTCCTATTGCGGCTCAGAACTCTAAACTCTTTGAGGGGCTCACTCGGAGGCTTCTGAAGAAATCTTGATACCAAACACGCGCGAAGATGTTCTTACTATCTATATTTTCTTGTCAGATTCCTTATTCTCTATTTCAATAAGACCTAGATCTTCGATTGAACCCTAAGATAATAGATAAAATAATCGATTATTTGCGATGTCTGATTGAACACAAATCTTATTTAGAATTACACTTTCTGGAAGATTCTTACAGGATTTTTATTGCGTATCGAGAGTCGGAAATAGTAGGATTTGTCGTTTGTCACATTCACCCCACTTATACAAGTTATGCTCGAAAATGTGGTACATTTGGATGGATACTAGCTGAAGATTTTGAAACTTGTGACAATTTAATGAAAGCCTGTGAACAATTTATTAAGAATTAGAAAATTCGAAAGTTAAGAAGACTATCTTCACTGCAAAATTTAGAAATCGTGAAAAAGTACGAATTCAATGGTTAAGTTATGAGCTTTACCCTCGAAAGAACAGAAGGTTACATTCCCTACAACATTTTGCTTCAGAGTTATTTTTATGTGAACAAGAAGGGCAAAATTTATGTTTTTCTTACCCATTATCACGGATTATTTTATTTACATAGTGGATTCGCATTTCGTAATTATATTTATCAAAATGGTAAGAGTTTTCATAGAGCACTTTAATTTCAAATTCATTGGGAAAGTTGTTTAAGAGCCACTTATCTAATTTCTTTTTAGCAGATTTAAGGGAAGAAGCTTCAAATTCCACGCTTCCTAGATAGAATCTTTCCCTGTACACATTAAAAATTAAAAGGGGTTTGGCTAATTCATCAAATAAAATCTTTTCAGACTCAATGAAAAAACCCATTCTGAAAAACTTCCAAACTATTTGCTTGATAATTTCCCTACAATATGTCTGAATCGACTTCAATTCATCGCTCGTTAAATTCGAACTATGTGCTACACGATTTCTTATTGAATATAATGACTTTATTCTAGCAAAAATCCAATCTTAGTCTTCGAATATATCTTCAAAATTATCGTTTTCTGATTTTAACCTTTTATGACGCTTTGAAACAACGATAACACCTACAATCACAGCAATTATCAACGGAATGGTGATGTACCAATATTTAACTGCTAAGGCAATTAAAACACAGATTATTATAGCCGCATAACAATTAATACGAGACTCCTCTACTTTTTTCAGCGAATTTTCTTCTGAATTTTTCATGATGTAAATACCTCTTGACTTTCCATTCCCTATAAAGAAATACTGACTTAAATAATTTTTTGATAATCGTTAGAGATGTCTTTTTTGTTAAATTTTTTCGAATTTTCAAGATTTTTTGATTCACGGTCATAAATTTTTCGGCCACATGATCAAAAAACTTAGTACTTACAATAAAAGAATAAAAAAAATTTTTTATTATTTTTTTTCAGTTCCAATTTTTTTATGGTGTCTCCTATTCAAAAGCCCATGTTCCATCAAGATGATTGGAGTATGATATCCAATGATCATCATGGCCATAGGAATCCAAATACAAATACATCTCAACATCAATATAATAGTTATTATTAGTTCTTTTAACAACTCTGCCAGAGAATGTAATTTCGATTACATAAAGTTTACCTGACTCATAAGTTAAATCAGTATCTTGTTCAATGTCTGTCCAATCGTAAAATCCAATAAACAAATGATCGGGCCATGGTATATTCAATAAATATTTTGAGGCAATAGGAAGAGATAAATGGATTTTCAGAGACGCAAGAACGGGGTATGCATTAACTAAGG
>JAHLWE010000361.1 GCA_019058135.1 Promethearchaeota archaeon
AATAAAAAAACCTGAAGATGGAAATAATGGACTCTTAATTAGATTATTAGAAACATCTGGAAAAAAATCAACAGGGACAGTAAAATTCAATCAAAAAATTAAGAGTGTTAAAAAAGTAAATTTATTAGAATTACCAATTGAGAAGATAAAGATTAAGAATGATAATTCCTTTACTTTTGTATCAAATCCACAAGAAATATTGAGCTTTATTATAAAGATTTGAAATATATTACATCTAAATTATCAAATCAAAGAATTCCCAACCATACTTGGATGTGTTTTTCTACCTAGCATTTGTAATAATGTTGGAACAATATCTGTTGTTGCGCAATAGGGTATTTCTTTAAGAGGAATATCTGAAGAACCTCCAATTAATAAAGGCACAATTGCACAGTCTCTAAGGCCCAAATCATGGAAAAAAATATTGTCACTTTTTCGCTTACCATGGGCAATATTAAAAACAACACTCCCATCGGTGCTCAGGATAATATCACCACTTCGAGGGTTTTTAAAATGACGTGGAATTAAATCAGGATACATTGGAAAATCAAGATGATATGTAGCGTCCATCCATTCGCGATTTGAATGAAATTTACCATCTAGTAATTTACTGGTAGTTTCATCCTTTAAATATCCAAAAATATCATTATCATCATCTTCAGAAATGTATTTAGTCTTATAATCTATGTTTGTCCCTTTATATTCTATTTTACCAGTGTATATTTTACCAGTTTTCTTATCTTTTCGTTTTAAATATACAATCCCTTTACGATGAGTATTGTTATCATCTTTATAATACATCAATTGACTGTGTTCAATATTAAATAATTTATCTAATAGATTAACCCGTTTTGGTCCAAAATTTTCAAGCTCCTTCAAAGTAGGCAGTGTCCATTGATATTTATTCTCTTGAAGTAAATTATTGCGTCCTCTGAAATAAAAAAAGCCAACGCCACCAAATTCAGCCAAATTGAAATTCCCTTTATAACTTGCACGTGGTTCATATGGCTTCAAACCATTTTTTAAATAAATAGAATTTAAATCTCCAACTTTATTCGCTCGATAATTTCCATGATCAGATGTGATTGCTATTGCAGTTTCATCTAAATAACCCAATTCCTCTAATCCATCTAATAGAACCCCCAAAACTTTATCAATATGCATCAAGTTTAACTTATACAAGTGGCTATCGTATCCAAAAACATGCATTAAAAGATCAGAAGACAAAAAATAGATTAAACTCCCAATTGGAGGTTCTTTGTTTCGAAAATACTTTTTTGGGTTTTTGAAATTATCTAACAGTAAATGTATCACTTTTGAATTGAATCTAGCAATTGCTTTTTTCAAATTTGGGTAATATTTTAATAATAAATAATAAAATCCTATTCTTATTTTGGATTTGGGGAAAAAATAAGATGTTCCTTGATTACAAAACTGAGTGATACTTGTTTTATTTCCATCTCCAACCATTTCAAGAAGAGTTTTGCAATTTTTGCCCAAATCTTCATTCATTTTAAAAGCATGAATGACATTGGAACCATAACTTCTGAGGATTGGAGGTGCCACATCGCGACCCATCCAATTAAAAGTAGGAATCCCATGACAATATTCTTTCTTATAGTCACCTGTATAGGTGCCCGTTATTATCGTTGTTTGAGTAGGCAACGTTACAGATGGAAAATCAGTAATACAATTTTTAGAAAAAATCCCTTCATCCTTTAATTTTTATAAATTCGGAAGTAGGCCGCTATTGATAAATTTAAAAAAATGTTATGCTCGAATACAATCAATTATACATAAAATTATGCGATTTATTTTATTCAAATTTTTTCTTTTGCCGCCCATTAATATAAAAAATTAATAAAAGAAGCCCCCGAAGGGATTTGAACCCCTGACCGTCAGATTACAAGTCTGACGCTCTACCAGCTAAGCTACGGAGGCATATTTTTAAAATTTAAACACTTTTTAATTCATGTATATTTACTGAATAAATCTAAATTCTATAATTATTTAGAGATTTAATATCTATTAATTTTTCTTTTACTATTGTTTTGTTTCACGATTTAAGTATTTATAGAATTTAAAAAAATCATTTTCAAAATCAAAAAAATTCTTAAAGAAAATTTAAAATCATAAATACTAAAATTTAAGGTGAATCCGTTATTTTAACACGTAATAATTCACACATTATAAAAAATTAGATTAAATAATTTTCTAAATAAAAATTTATATATCTAAAGTGGTCGAAATGATTGAAGTATTTAATAAAAAACATAAAAGAACAGGATATATTGATGGAAAAAAATATTTGAATAAAAAGAAAAAATTATTAGGGTTTTTAGAAGAAAATGTAGTTAAAAAAATGGATGGCTTTCCTTTACTTATGCTTGATAAACATAATACGATTAGAGCTGACGATGGTTTCCAATATGGATTTATATTAAAATCAAAAATTTGTAATGATGATGGGCCGATCTTTATGTTTTCAAAGGAAAAAGGAGAAATTCTCAATTCTGATGGAGAAGTTATATTATATTTAGAAGGAGACATTGAAAACATTGAAGATTTAGATTTTTTTGGAATCGCAGCAATTTATCTAAAGTCCGTATGGAGTGAGAGGATATTTGGTGTCAAGTTTATTTAATACATATATAAAAAATAAATTTTACACCATATATGCATTTTAGATGGATTTTAACTAACCTAAACATGATTATTTAAATATATTATCTAACTTTCATAAATACTAATCTCACATCTCGTTCATAATATCCTTGAGCATTATTGCGTTATATCCAAATTTTTCTCTGCTAATCGTAAAAGAAATAAAAATTAAAAGAGAAGTGGGGTTTAAAAATTTTTATTGAAAATTAAGGAAACCCTTGATTAAAATACGAATTTGTTATAACAACAAGAACTTTTCTTAAAAACGTAACAAATATATATTAAATTTACTTCAATTTATAGGAAAAATTGTGCCGATTAAGAAAGAAGATATAGAGATTCTGGCTTACCGACAATACAAATATAATGAATCTTACGAACATATTTGCTGGCGTTTAGCTGAACTAACAGAGACTATAAAGAAAAATATCACTAATGGACATGACGTTGAGGCTTTAGAGTCTGATAATTTAGTTTTCTTTTTAAAAAATGATACGTTAATAGAGCCAAGCCGTGATGATATTGCAGAAACTGCAGAAAAAGTCTATCACAACTCTCCAGAGAAATCAAAATTACACTGGTTTATCGCTGAAAAAACTTTATTGTTAGAAGAGATTAAAAAAGCTTTAGTCAGAAATGGCTAAAAAAACTTATTTTTATAGGAAGAGAATTAATTCATTTTTTTTAAAAAAATGAATCCATTTTCTTAATTCCTCTAATTTCTTCATAAGATATGCTCAAAGCATCAAGGAGTTGTTCAACTGCATTTTTTAATAAATTTCTATACGCTTTTCCATCAATATCTTCGAGTTTGGCTAATTCTACTGGTTTAACACCTTCACTATCTCTTGTTTTAACAAATGAAACTATATCTCCCTTTTGTAGTTCCTTCTTTGTAACATTTTGCATGATTCGTGCAGCTTTTACGTGTTGAGGTGTAGTTTTAATATATTTATCCAAAGGTCTTTGTAATTCTAAAGAGATTACATAATCATCTTTAGTAAATCCGTCCTTTTTCCCAATCGCATTTTGATCTTTTCTGATAATATCAATAATTTTTTGACGTGATCTATCAAATTCTTCGGTATTAGTAATATCTCTTAATATTTCAGTTAATTGACCAAATGTTTTCTTGATAAAATTAGGAGTATTGCTCTTTTTAGCAGTCATCCCTTTAATATCAATAGTTTTTGTACCTGCATAAACACCGATATAATTCTTTTTTCGTTTTGATAGTGCTAAAAATTGATAAGTTTTTTCTTCTTCTAAATCTAAATCTAATTCTTTCTTACTCCAATCTGAGATTTCTTCTAATTGTTCTTTTGT
>JAHLWE010000362.1 GCA_019058135.1 Promethearchaeota archaeon
AATGTGAGTATTCCTAAGGGAGTAGTATTCCCTCCAAATCCAAAATAGTTTGAAATAATGAGGAGATTTGGAGAAATCATATTTGAAATGGATGAAATTAACGTAACGATCGTTATAAACAAAATTATTGATAAAATAGGGATATTTCTAGAATTAGCATTCATAATAAATTCATAATATTAATTTAATTAGAATTGTATAAAAAGATTCAATTTGATTAAAAAAAAGTTCTAATTTCCAAATTTAAACTCTTTTAAAAAGGTCCTTTTATGAAACCTCCATCTACTTGAATAACCGTTCCGGTTATATAACTAGCCTTTTCGGAGGCTAAAAATATGACTAAATTGGCAAGCTCTTCAGGTTTTCCCAATCGACCTAAGGGAATTTGGTTTGTCCATGATTTTTTAACTTCTATTTCCGATTTTCCTATTTCTTTAGCAGTTTTTTTAATTAATACCTTCATTCTATCGGTTAAATTTGGTCCAGGACATACGACATTGATTAAAATATTATCTTTTGCATACTCGATAGCGAGAGTTTTTGCATAACCAACAATCCCAAGGCGGGTCGTATTTGACAAAACCAAATTTTTTAAAGGTTGCTTTACTGAAACTGAAGTTATTGCTATAACCCTACCTGATTTTTGCTTCCGCATTATTGGCAATATCATTCGAGTAATCCAAATAAAAGAAAGCAAATTCAAATCAATAGAATTTAACCACTCTTTTTTAGTAATTTTATTTGTTGGACCCGATGGTGGACCTCCAGCGTTATGCACTAAAATATCAATTCTCCCAAATTCTTCTATAACTTTATCAACAAGATTCTTTATATCGCCTTCTTTCAATAAATCTGCAATTACCGAAATAACTTTATTTCCTTTCATTATGGATTTAATTTGTTCAATTTCTTTTTTTGCTTTTTCTAAATTCTCAATTGCTCTACTACAAATTACAACATTTACTCCTTCTTCATAAAGACCTTTAGCACAAGCTAACCCTAACCCCTTACTTGATGCTAAAACTAAAACAACCTTTCGTTCCAATCCTAAATTCATAAATAATCTCTCATTTTCTATTACTAATTATGTCAGTTTTATTACTTAAATTATTTTTTTATTAGAATTAAATTATTTTCCTATTTTTTTTTATGAAATAACATATTTTTAATATATCACTTTCCAATATATCAATCTCCGATACATTTAAATATCTGTTTTTCTATGAATTATATATATCTAAACAGATATATATAAAAAAATATATATTTTGAATAGATTAATAATTTGTTTAAATTGGTGAATTAAAAAAAAATGTTTTTTGGCAAGAGATTCAGCGGATATCACGGCGGTCATTCATCAGGATTGGATATATTAGTATTATCAATGATAAAGAACAATGATGGTATTTCTGGATATGAAATAATTCAAAAAATAAATAGAAAATTTAAAAATGTATGGAGAGCTTCATCCGGTACAATTTATCCACTCTTAAATCGATTAGCAGAACAACAATTCGTTGATATAGAGGAAAAAACTGAAAATAATAGATTAAAAAAGATTTATAGGATCACCAAAAGGGGCATTGAAGGATTAAAAAAAGTGTTAGAAAATAATCTCCAACCAAATATTAATACGCTTGGTGATTATATTCAAACAGTTTTAAAGGCAATACCAAGTAAAAAACATTTTGAACAAATGTTTTGCTGCTTTCCTTATACATTTCCAGAATACCCAAAACTTGATAAAAAAATTGACAAATCTGATTATTCTCCACGTAATATAGAACGAATTGAAAGTATCATTCAGGAATTAGAAGAGAAAAAAATATACTTTACAGATAGAATTAACAAGCTTGATAATGGTTTAGAGGATTATAAAAAAATTCTCGAGAAACTCAAGAAAGAAAAAGAAAAACATACAAAAATTATTCCAATAATCGATGATGAGGAAGAATTCTAGAAATTTAAACAAATTAAATGAATTTAATAAACAAAAAAATAAAAAAGAGGTTAAAAAAAAGTATGTGTTTTGAAGGAAGCTTTAATCCACGATTTCGACATAGCCATTTTCGATGTTCTCCACATGATATCGCAGCATTCAAGGGAATGATTTTTAAAGGTATGAAACACAGTATGAAATATTTTGAAGGCTGGGTACCTTACGATATACAAGAACATGAGAATGAATATTTAATCACTATTCCATTGCCAGGACTAACTAAAGACGATGTTAAAGTTACAATGGTTGGGAGAAATTTAAATGTCACTGCAAAAAGATTAAAATCTGATGAGAAAGAAGGTGTGAGTGATGAAAGTAAAAAATCTTATGGAGTATGTGGAGCACCATTTTTCATGGATTTTTTCGCATGGATGAATAAAAAGGATATTAATCTTGATATTCCCTTACAAATTGATGCAGATGAAAACATGGTTAAATCAAAAATGGCTAATGGGCTCTTAGAAATAAAAATTGGAAAAAAGCTAGCAAAAAATATTGACATAAATACTGAAGAAAACGATTAATAGAATCTTTATTAAAATTAATAGCGGAGCGCTTAAGAATAAATGATTTATCGCTTCAACGGGAATAGAATTGAAAATTCATAATTCTGAAGCACCCTATTAATAATATTTTTTTTAATTTTTATATTTTTTTCAAGATATTATATTAAGATTAAAATAAACAGTTGTTTGAATTTAAAATACAATTTCACACAAAAAAAAGATACTAAAAAAATTAAATCAAATAATAAAAATTTTGGCAATTATTACTTTTAGGTCATGCCAAACCTTTTTTTCTTTTTCTTATTTTATAAAGATTTGAGTCGATTATATTTAAACTTTTAGATCTATTGCCTTTATTTGCATTCATCTATCATTAATTGAGGAGTATCAACTCTCAAACTCTGGGGAAACATTAATATAGCCGTTCTCCCATAATATAATTAGGAATAAAAAAATAGTGGTATAAAATGACCAATTATCCTAACTTAGATAAAA
>JAHLWE010000363.1 GCA_019058135.1 Promethearchaeota archaeon
AGGGGGAGAAGGTGTTTGTACTGGGGGAGGAATCGGTGGACTTATCGGAGGCGGTATTTGAGTAGGGGCTGGTGGTGGAGGTGTGTATGGAGGTGCTCTTAAAGGTTTTTGTTCCTTTTCTTCATCTTTTTCAGGGTCGTGTTCATCTGACATTTTAAATCATTTAAATTATTTTAAAATAATTCTATAAGTAAAAAATAGATAGCCATTTAAATTTATATATTTATAGGTCGCTTTAAAAAAATTTAACGTATAGAGAAAAAAAAATTTAAAAAATAGTTTGATTAAAATGATTAAAAACAATTCCAATATTCTGATAAGTTATTCTTGATTTTTTTGATAAGTCTTTCTTGGGTATATTCAAGTATTTTTTCATCAGATTTTCTTTCATCTTCGGAAATTAAATCAGTTTCACTGTTTAGAACTTTTAATACATTATATATTGCTCGAGCCTGTTTATCTAATTCATATCCTCCTTCTAAAGTAATTAAGATTTTTCCATTGGCATAATCATCAGCTAGTGATTTAATCAGTTTTGTAAGATTTGCTGGCCCTTGGATTGTCCAGCCCATTCTTGTCAGGAGGTCAGTATGATGAGTATCAAAACCAGCAGAGATTAAGATAAATTCTGGTTTAAATTCATTTGTTATTGGAATTGCTATTTCTTTATACAACAATTGAATTATATCATCACCAGAGGAAGGAGCCATAGGGAAATTGATTATATGACCCTCTCCCTTTCCTGAACCAATTTCATTAGTAAATCCGGTTCCAGGATATAGAGTTCGTCCATCTTGATGAGAACTGAAAAAAAGTAATTGTCCATTTTCTGAGCCATCATAAAATATGTCTTGGGTTCCGTTTCCATGGTGGCAATCCCAATCGAAGATTGCAACTTTTTTTACATTTTTTTCTCTAAAGAGATATTCCGCAGCGATTGCAATATTATTAAAAATACAAAAACCTGCGCATTTATATCTATTGGAATGATGCCCAGGTGGTCTAACAAGACCAAAAGCGCTACTAATTTCTCCCTTTAATATTTTATCAATACCAGTTAAATTTCCCCCAACTGAATATAAAGAAGATTCAAAAGTATCTCCAGAAACAACGGTGTCCATATCGATATTTTTTAAACTCTCTGTTTTTGCTGCTAAATCACTTAGTTCCTTAATTTGCTCAATTAGCCTCTCTGAATGAACATATTTTATTTGATCAATGGTTGCCTTGCGGGGTTTAATAACTGGAAATTCTTTAGAGTTCCAAATACCCTTTTCCTCTAAAAATTTTTTCGCTACAATAAGTCTTTTTGGCGTCTCTACATGGACTCCTACTTCATGTTTTAAATAAATCTCGTCATAAATTAATCCAACTGGCATTTTTAAAACCTTTCAATCATTAGATGGTTTTCATTTAATTGAATATAAATAATTTCTAAAGGTTAAAAAGATTTGGGGATAATTCTGGATTAATTCTTTTTAGTTATTGACTTAAAGAAAAGTATTAAAACACAAACTAATTTAATAATTACAAAGATGAGTGATATTCAAGTGTTTAAATTTAAGTTTGTTATAATTGGTGAAAACGCTGTAGGAAAGACATCTTTAGCGAGATCTTTTGTATCTAAACAATTTGCTATGGACTATAAACCGACAATTGGTAGTAATATCTTTATGCATAATGTTTCTTTATCAGATAATATTAATGTTTCAGTTGCTTTATTCGACATTGCTGGTCAAGAGAAGTGGAAATGGGCAAATATAAGAGAGATCTATTATAAAGGGTCTCAAGCTGCATTTTTGGTTGGGGATGTAACAAGAGATCGTTCTTTCGATGAGTTAGCAAATTTTTGGTATCCAGATTTTATAAAATTTTGTGAGAAAAAGCCAACAATCTTACTTGCAAATAAGAGTGATTTAGAATCGAAAACGGATAAGAAGAAAATTGAAGAAGCGGCAAAAAAAATAGGAGCTATAGATATTGTTTATACTTCTGCAAAAACGGGAGAAAATTGTGATGATGCGTTAAAAAAGCTCGTATTATATTGTATGAATCAAATTTAACTCATTTATTACCCACAAATTTTATATATTTATTTCTAGGTTTATAAAGAGTTCCTTCTTTTACTGCTTGATCAATGGTTTCCTCTATAAATTCTCTATCTAGATCTTCTTCCATTTCAAGTATTTCTATAACATTTTCTAATTCAACTGCATTTCCATCATTTTCATTGATCATATTCTTTATTCTATCTAAGATTTTAGTTATTTTATTTATCTTTGAGCGAGTTTGTCCGGTAAAAATTCTATCGATATCAAATTTACCAGTGCTTTCATCATATCCTACATCTCGTAGGTATCTATTAAATAATTTTATAATTTCTTCTACATCTTCAATTAAAACTATATCTCTAAGAGCCATTTTTGCATATGATTCACTTAACCTAATTAAAGCTTCTAAATTTCTTGCCAATATTGATACTATTGCTTGTTCTGCATCGTATTTACCTCTTAAATCTAAATAATACTCCTTTATTTTATCTTTTGCTTCTTGTGTTAAAACTGGAAAACAATTATTGCGTGCATAATGAATATATTTTTTAAGAAGGTCATGATTTATGGGAATTAATGGTTCGTCAACATTTTGAGAGATTTGTGTAAAATCACCAGTAGCTTGTTCTAAAATGAATTCTGCCAATTGAGCGTCTTTAGCTTTATCAGGCTCATCTATAACAATAAAAATAACATCAACCTTGAAAGTAATGTTGGTGGTTGTCTAATGTTCTCAGTAGGATTCTTATATTTATTATATCTACCCAGATAGGGATTTCCAGCAGCCATTATACCGGTTTGAGCTCTTAATGTAGCTATAATTCCTGCCTTGGCTATACTAACGGTTTGTTGAGCCATCGCCTCGTGTATTGCAGCTATATCTTTTGATTCCATTTTATCAAACTCGTCTATAGCAGCAATTCCTCCATCAGCTAATACAATTGCCCCAGCTTCAAGAGACATAGTACCTGTATCTGGATCTTTAACAACAGCTGCTGTATTATGAACAACTATACCGTTTACTATAAAGTTATGAGTTTGAGGGATAGTTAAATCATAAACAAAAGGTTCTTTAGTAGATATTTCTTCTACTTTTATTATTTCATCCCAGAAAATATCTGAATTACAGAGGGTTTTTAGAAAATTATATTTTTTAACATAGGTTTCATGTTGTTTTTTAATAGTATTGATATAGTTTAACCAATACTTTTTTGTATGTTTTTTTAATGAATTTCCTGCTTTATTAATAAGATAATAAAAAACACCAATAGGAATACTAGGTTTTCTTCCTTTTCTCATAAAATATTCGTAGAGTTGTTCCTTTGATAATTTTGAATATTTTTGTACTATATCAATAGTTAGATTCTCTAATAATTCTCGATATAATTGATTTCGGATTTCATAATTTAAGATCACACGATGTTTGCGCCAATCTAATTTGATTTTTTTGAGAATACTTAAAATTCTTTCACGAGACATAGTTTTCCTTAAATTTGAAGGGGATAAGGCTCCCTTACGACCAAAAAGATCTCTACTATGATAACCATAGAAATCTAATATCTTTTTTATTAATAAAGAAACTTCAGGAATATTATCAATATTTCTATGAAAGCTTTTTTCTTGATGACAATATTTTTCCAATAAAAATTTTTTTTTAGGATGATTAAAACCAATATATTTTTTGAACAAAACAAATTCTGAATAAGCACTGAATATCAATTCGTATTTTATGTTTTTACCTATAATTTTACGTCCATCTGATAAAATTGTTATTTTTGGCTCTCTTTTACGGATAAATCCGATTATACCAAATGTTAAAAGTGCATCTTGTATAAATTGAATTAAATTCTTACTGGTTGATGAAAATCCTATGTGAGAACTTTTACTTATTGAAATCCAACCATCAGAATCAAATAACCCTCTAAGTAGACAAGATAAATATTTCTTCGGATAGAAAAAAATATCTGGATTTAAAGTGATTTTGTTTGATTTTGGAGAAGGTGAAAGACCAAATTTCGAGAGTATGTGAAATATTAAAGACGAATGAATTCGACATTCAGCAGCTCTTTTCTCTGATTGTTTAGATATGTTGGATTTGAGACCTAATTGTTTGAAAAAGTCCATAAATTCATTTAATAAAGTTTCTTCTCTATTTGAAAAACCAATAGTAACTCCTCTATATCCATTATAGCTATTGTTTAAAGAAACACGACCATCTCCAATAATTAAACCAAGGATATAAAACCATTTTTCATCAAGATTCTTGGGAAGGATAATTGTTTGTCCCCTTTTAATTTGTAAAACCAGAATCTGTGGGAGATAACTTTTAATATCTTCATTTAAGATTGTACAAAGCTTATTAAATTTATTAAGTGGAATACCACCTTGGTATGATGTATTTTTCCACCGATAAATAGTATTTTCATGAATTTTAAGTTTAGCTGCTAAATCAGAATTAGAAATTTTAAACTTATATTTAATTTTCGCAATTAATTCTCTTGCAGACTGAGAGATATTTAAGATATAAATGTTTTTTGGATAATCTTTAATAAGATTATATATTGAAGGGGGTTGTTTTGTAGAAAGAATGGGTAATATTCCAAGTGTGGCAACTCTATCTGACTTTTTTAAAGAATTAGATGGTCTCCAAACCAATCCTAATTTTTGATCAATAGATAATACTGATGTCTGCCCTGTTAACTTTAATTCTCTTCCTGTTCTTGTTGTAATTTTTACTAATTCTGGAGGACTCTTAATTCTCCAAACTTTCGAGATTGGCTGTTTTTCAAGACTTAAATCCTTAGAGTGATATGCTTCGAGACAATTTTTACTTTCTTTATAATTGATATTTTCATTATATTTTAAGATAGGAGCTTTTTTAAATTCCTCTTCTACTATTTGAGAAATTGGTTGAATATTATCAGAAAGAAAAACTTTACTATCTCCGGAAACGCATAAACCTACAGCTGTAGAGCCTTTACCAGATGTATATAATGCTCGGGGAGAAACATTAACAGCGGCCTTAAGAATCTCACTTTTTCCTGTTCCAGGATCTCCTACAAATAATACATGAATATCTCCTCTTCTATAAGTTCCATCAATTTTTTTTAATCTAGTACCCCCAAACAAGCATAAAGCGGTTGCCAACTTCAAATCCTCTCTTCCATATATGGATGATGCAATGGATCTGGCGATTTTCCTTTGAATATATGGTTCTGCAGCGAGTTCTTTAATTTGTTTCAGTTCTTCTGGAGTTGGATAAAAATCTTTATCCTCTTTATCTGAAGATTTAATAGAATTCACATCAATAAAAGTTCTAAATATAAGTGAGCCTTTTCCTTTAGCATTTTTTTGTGGCAACGATTTGAAAGCTCCCATTATTTTTATACGATCACCAGGACGTACTTTATCGACCAAATCTTTAATAAGAATCCCATCTACAGATCTAGGTATTCTTCCAGCTGGCAACTCTTCTGGTGTTTCTTGTAATGTTATTTTCTGCCAATCAATAAAATCAGATTTTTTAGAAATGAAAATAAAATCTTTTTGAGTATTTGCCTTACATTTTGGATTCACACAATGATTTGGCCAAATAAGTGTGTTGGATAGTTGAATTTGTGGGAATTCAGTATCGCATCTTAAACATTTATAAATCGCATTTTCTAATTTTGGACGAACAGTAGAAGCGCGAAGTAAAATTCCACGAGTAAAAATTAATTTATCAATATGTTTTGATCTTAATCCTCTAAGTAAAACGAGATTAGAATCATTATCTGTTGAAATTTGAATAAAATATTCTACTTCATCCTTTAATTTGCCTCCAGGAGCGTGAAATTTTAATAAATTTTTAAAAGCCTCAATAATATCCGGGATTACATCTTCAGGATTATTTTTTAACATCTCGGCTAATGCGGGATCAAATGCATTTAGATCTTCAAATAAAAATTCAAGAATGTTTTCTCCTTCTGCGTAAATATTTGATATTTTATCTCTGTATTTAAATTCAGTTGGTTTTTCTTGGAATAACCTGAAAAAATCTTCAAACCTTTTGATTTTATTAATTGGAATACTTGGTTGAGGCTGTTTATTATTAATTGTCATGTATTAGCCCATTACCGTATGATTATATTTTTTTATAAAATGTCGGTATTTTTAAATTAAAGAATTTTAGATTATAAAACAATTTATTAATTCACAGATATTATCAGTAGATTAATACTGCATTAATATATTTGAAAAATAAAATATTAAGAGATTGTAAATTTAGAGATTTATAAAATACAAGAAACAAAATTATTACTTGAAATTAATTTATTGAAGTTCTTGTAGCACATTACAAATTATTGAGTCTTGAGACATCTCGCATCTAATTTTTAAAAGGGCTATTATCCTCTTTTTAATATCATCTTTTTCATATTTTGCTGTTCTTAAAAAGATTTTTGCAACAGATCTTTGTGTATTTATTGGAGAATCAGAAGAAAGTAGCTTTAAAAGAGTAGATAATAAATTTTGAATTCCAATTTTATTTATTAATTGAGAAACTGATATAACAGTTTTCTCGCGGACAGAATCTGATGGGTCGTTAAGTAAATCCACGATATAAGGGAAAATTTTATCTAAATCTTCTGAACTATAAATTTTTATCAATTTAATTGAAGATTCCCTAACTCTTTCATCATCATCTCTTAAATTCTTTGAAATTTTATTAAACGGAATTAATTTTGGGGATATATTTGGGATTTCAGTTAATATTTCCATTGAACTTCTACGTACCCATTTTTGATCATCATCAAGCATTTTAATAAGTTGAGTTAAAATGATATCATAATTCTTAATATCTTTAATTAAATTTCCTAAACTTTTTATAACAGCATCTCTAACTACCCATTCCTCATCAGATATTGAATCTATTAGTGCATTGGCCACTTTATCGGGAACTTTATGCCCAATGTAAAATAAAACAATAGCTGCTGATTCCCGTACGAATGGTTCCTTATCTTTTAATAAATTGATGATAGGGTCAATAGGTATTATTTCGGGGGAATTTTTAGCAATATCCACAAGTGATTTAGATAAAGTTATTTTAACTGATTTTTCTTGTGCAATAATGGTGTTTAAAAGAAGAGAAATTATAGGTTTAACGTAATTGGGCATTTTAATAGCAATAATTGAAATAAT
>JAHLWE010000030.1 GCA_019058135.1 Promethearchaeota archaeon
ACTATTGCTTTCCCTCTTCCGGTAGCAACATAAGTTCCCATAAATGCCATATTAAGCTGCTTTTGTAAGGGAATCTCCTTTTTTTCGATAATATTTTCATTCTTTTCAATAGAAACACTTTCTCCAGTTAATGGTGCTTCATTGATTGATAAATTTATACTATCTATTAATCTTGAATCCGCTGGAATTTTATCTCCTTGATTGATAACTATTATATCACCCGGAACAAGTTCTCGAGTTTCTATTTCTATTTGTGTCCCATCTCGAATTACAGTTGTAGTTAATGTCGAGATTTTTTTCAAAGACTCTAACGCCTTTTGGGCTCTATACTGCTGAATGATTGCAGTTAATGAATTTGCTATAATTACGCCCCAAGTTATATATGTAGAAGCTGGGTCTCCCAAAATCAAAATAATTATTCCAGAAATAATCAAAATAACAATTAAAAAATTAAAAATAGGCGCTAAATATACCTTCCAAATCGATTTTCTTATTTTTGGAATCTCATTAAAACCATATTCTTTAGTTCTTTCTTCAATTTCGTCCTGTTTTAATCCCACTTCAACATTTGTATTTAAATCCATTGAAATTTTTTCAGTTGAATAGTTGTAAATTGGTTTGGAAGGTATTGCTTTTATCCTTTCTAATTCTAAAAGTGCTTCTTCATCAATGCGTAAAATTTTATTTTGAATTTTTTTAAAAAATTTAGATAAATTTTTGGTTTTTAAAGTGGTTTTTTTAGATTTGGCTCCTTGATTTTTCATAAAAATTCATAAAATATTGGCTTCTTCGAATAATAAAAAATAAACAATTTAGACTTAAAATCTTTTTAAAAAAATTAATAAAAAAGAGAAACTTCAAAAAAATCAAAATTAAAAAGTCTTTTATGAATTAAAATTAAAAAAAGATGGATCTTCTTCTTCTCCTACGATAAATTCTACGACCTCGACCAAATAATAATGCAGCACGAGATTAGAATTATCTATCTCATATGGATTAGATGGATCGGCTGGTCAAGTAGTTTGAGCTAATTGAGTTGGTTATATTTGAATATTTGAATCTAAATCTTCCCGTATCTGGGTTCCACAATTTTGACAGAACTTATTATTTAGTTCTATTTTTTTTCCACAATATTGACAATAATTTACTATTTATATCAACCAGTATTATGGTTTGAATTTTTATTTAAAATTCATTGTTTTACTATATCCATATAGAAATGCATTATGTTGATAAATTGTTATATTAAACTATTAAATAATTATTAAGGACTATTCTCTCTCATTTTTCTAGTTTTAATTATTGTATAGAAACAAACAAAAAGAAAAACACACATTGAAACAATAGCTGATAAATTAAATACAAGTGATTGTAAGTAAAATGGTCCATTATATAGGTTAATGTTAGATATATATGAAATCATCGAAAAAACTGCACTAAGTAATGTCATTGGGATGGTAAGAACTCCTATTAAAGCCAAAGTAAATAGAATTAGTGCTTGATAGTGAGTTAAAGTAAATCCAAACCATGTGGTTTTTTTACTGGTTTTATTCCTATCAGAATTTTTTTCACCCATTAAACCAACTCCTTTTATGATATTTTAACACATTAATATTTTTTATAAAATTTTTATATAATTAAATTTGCGTGATTTTTTGAAGTTAAATAATTAATAACGATCATTTTTAGCCACTTTACGCTTATGGACTAAATAAATAACTGAAACAAAGATTAAAAATAAACTTACTTGAATCATAATTATTATAAAAACACCATATCTTTGGAACCACGTAGGTTCAAGAAATTCGTATTTAGTGTTTAAATTGAAAATTTCGTTTTGATAATCCCCTTGAACATTAAGCTCTACTTTAATTGAACCAATTATAGTAAAATTATCATGAAATTCGAGTTTGCTATAGGAACGAGAACCTCCACCACCAATTACTTGACTCCCATATTCAAATGATTTTTGAAATGTTCTAATATTATATTTATTCCAATAAAATCTAATATTAATATTCGTAAAATTAATATCTTCCACATCTCCTGTTGTTTTGAGCTTAAATACGTATGAATAACTAAAATGCTCATTTTCTTCGTTTTTCGCAAAAAATTTAACTGTTAGATATACTTTACCAACACCATAGTCCTTTTCATATATTTCCTCTTTGATATTGGGATTAAAGGCAATTAATAATATATAAGCATTGAATATTGGAATAAAAAAAAATATAATCAAATAAATTATAAAATATTTTACGAGAGTATGTCTTGCATAAACTTTATCGTGCATATTTTCATTTTTAAGGTTCACTTTTATAAATTTAGCCACGAAAGCTAATAAGTTTTATGATTATTTAATTTTTACGAATTAGTAATATTTGAAATATGATTACATTTAAGAACAATCTCCATGAATTAAAAAAAAAGATTGGGTAAAACAGATTTATTTGTAATAAAATTTGTCTAGTGAATTATTAACTTAATACATTTGTTAAATTCTCAATGATTTTTAAAAACTTGAGTAATTTACTTATTCAGAAAAAAAATTAATAAAAAAGAGTTATTTTCAAGAAAAATCAAAATGAAAAAGCCTTTTATAAATTAAAAAAAGATGGATCTTCTTCTTCTCCTACGATAAATTCTACGACCTCGACCAAATAATAATGCAGCACCAATGGCTAATCCAATATTATCATCTCCCCCATGTATTCCTGAATACATTGGTGGTGATGTTGGCTGAGATGGGGGATTTGGATTATCTATCTCATATGGATTAGATGGATCAACATCTTGTGATGCTTGAACTGACTGTGTTTGAAAATTTGGATTTGGATCTTCTTTTATCTCCCACCCACAATCGAGGCAGAATCTAATATTTATATCTAATTGTTTTCCACAAAACTGGCAAAAATTGACTATTTTTTATCACCAATTAAAAAAGAAGAAACTAAGTATATAAATATCCTTAAGTCCAATTTTTATAAATCAAAATATTATCATTAATAATTGAATAAAAAATAAATCCATGATTATGAATAAAGTAGCGATAATAGGAGTCGGACATACAATATTTGGGAAGTTGGAAGATAAGAATTTATTAGATCTATTATGTGA
>JAHLWE010000364.1 GCA_019058135.1 Promethearchaeota archaeon
CCTTCTAATATAACAAATTTTTCTTATTTCTCGCAACCTTGAATCAATATTATTAAACGAATTTCTTATGAACTCAATTTTTGTATGTAAATGTTCAATTTCTAAAGGGCTTTCCGTGAGGACTCTTCTCAAATTACTAAATATTTCATCCAATCCTATATATTGATCTGATCCTAAACTAAATTCCGTTAAAATAAAGTCTTCTCCATCCAATTTAGAAGGTATATTTTTACTTATTTGACTTTTTTCCGCTTTTGAATTAGTAGGATCTCCAAGATCGCTTATTTCTTTGCAGATTTTGAATAAATTAAATATTTCTAAGTAATACTTTTTCAATTGAGAAGAGAAGGTGTCAATTTCTCCTTTTGTCTTTTTTGTTTTTTCTATCATAATTTTTTCAGTCTTTGGCGTAATCCGTTTCAAGTTTTTCTGCTGTTTCATTTTTTCTTTCCTATTTTAAAAATTTGTTATAATGATTTCACTTCGTATATTAATTTACAATCACTTTATTCTTAGTTATATTAATTGTTTTTAAATAAAAAAATCGGGGTGGTTACAAAATCCAGTGATGGGGTTTAAAATGCTAAGTAACATTCTAATTTTTTCTTGCGGGAACTATTCTATAAAGAAAATTTTCAAAAACGATTTTATTATATTAAATATAGTCAAAAATTGAAAATTAGAACTAAGATTATTATAAATATACAGATAGAACAAATAATAAAATATGTTAAAATTTGAGTCTTCTGATTAATAATTTCAGGTATTATGTTTTCAAGATTTTTAAAATTACCTTCTTTAATAGCGGTTTCCATATTTTTTAATTCTATCTCCAATTGAGTTTCTAGTTTTGTTATGCCGATTATAATGTTTGAAGCCTGAACTGCTTCTTTAAGGAAATTTAATGCCTTTTCATATTTTTTTTTGTACAATTCTTCACGAGCTTTGTTTCTAAAAGAAACTGCTCTTTTTTTATTAAATAAATAACGATGAAATAGATAATAGAACCATAGTACAAACATCATTTGAATAATTGAAAAGAATATAAGTTCATTAAGAGTATAAGAACTATAATAAAAATAAAGTATATACATATAAAAGAAAACAAATAACCAATAATAATTAATTTGCAATAAACCATCATTTTTATTTGAAAATTCGGATTTTACATGAATATAAGAGGTCCAATAAAAGGTAATACTAAATGATATTATAAAAATAAATAGATTTATGAAACTTAGACCAAAATAAATAAAATAAAAAATCAAAATTAAAAAATTTAGGCCAGATTTTGTATTTTCTTTTTGAAATCCTCCTTTAACATAATATATAAAAAGAATTAAAAATTCTCCGGTTAATAATGCAATGAATATAAGAAACGATAAGAACTCCAATTGAACGTTCAAAATAAAGATTTGGAACATGCTATGGATCATATAGAGAATTAATTATTTAAATATTCTATTTCCTAACTTGGATAAAGAGACTGGTTTTGGCGAATTCAATTTAATCATTCTTTACAATAATGTCAGTGAATTCAGAGAATCCCTTGATAAAAAGATTAAAATTTATAAACCATTGGGGGCAATATTTCTCCTTCATGGAAGGCATATTTAAATCCATCTTCAGAACAAATAGAAAATTATTTTTCTTATTAAAATTTTTATTGGATTAATTTAAAATTTCCTTAATCATTTGTTCAAGATCTAATTTTCAATTGAATTCACCTGTCAGTCATCACTGAATTTTGTACCCAACCAAAAATCGGTCTAAAATTGAAAATAAGAAATATTAATTTTAATTTGACTTATTGTAAGACCATTTCGACCGACTCTCGAAATTTCTTGGCTTCTTCAGGTAAAATAAAGATTTTATTTAAATTTTCACCTTTAGAGTTTGATAAAATTTCCGGATCTTTAGAGGAGAGAATTGCAAAAACTGGAATTTTCATAAATGTATCATCTTTCCTAAGTTTATTACAGATTTCAATTCTATCAATTTTTGAAGGAATGATGCCTAGAATAACTAAGTTAGGATTATCAATTTTTATCAGTTCTAGGGCTTGTCTTTTATCATGTTTCACAATGAGTTCTATTACAGGTATATCCTCCAAAATTTCACGCACTAAATTGATTAGATTGTCGTTATCTTCTATAAGATATACTATCTTCTTAATTATATTTACCGTTTTATTCAAAATATCTCTCGATATTCTAGCAATCTCTATAAGGTCTTTTTTTATTTCCGGATTACTCATAGATAAATAAAGAGAGGCGGCAGCTAGAGTTTTTGGAAGTTTTCCGGCTAATTCCTGATCTATATTTAAGGAATACTCCAAAATTTTTAGGGCATGTCTTTGTACCTTTATATCGCACCCTAAATGCTCACCAAAATAAAAAATTAGGTCTTTGGGGTCTTCAGGATAAAAAGTTAAATTGAGTTCCTTGAAAACCGTTTCTTTAATATCCCGAATAACATTCATAATCCCCTTCTTTGGATTGGGAGTTGAATCAATATCAAACATACCTTCTATCTCAATGATCTCCTCCAAAAGACGGGGGAAATTATGACTTCTTACTGCTGCATAAATACTTGAAGTAAAGATTAGGTTTAAGGAACGACCTCTGTCAATCCCATTTTTATTGATCCTTAGATATATATTCCAAGCGGTATCTTTTATGTAATCCGGCAAACTTATCTCGTTTGCTATATTTTGTAACAATTCATATTTTTTCAGAGTGTTTTTTTCCTTTCTTTTTGAGATCGACTTTTGGATCTTTTGCATTTCTAAGAACTTAAGTTGTATTTTTTTGCTGATTTCTCCTCCCACAGCGTCTCTTTTTGAAGAAGTTAATACCGTTCTTGCCCGAAAAGAATCTCGGGTCGAAACTGGTTCATGAGTTTTTTTCTTTAATACATCTTCTTTAGTAAACATCTTTCCTTCCGTTGCTAAAAGTTCTCTGGTATATACAGTACCACAATTTCTGCATGTCCAAAAACCATCTACTATTTCAATATCCGGATTTTCACAACAAGGTTTTTGATCCCTAAAATCAATTGCAAAATCTACAGAATCTTTCTCTTTTACCTTTTTTTTAATATTCTTCTCTTCCATTATTGTTTTATGAACTCCATTTTTATTAGATAAATTGGGATAATAGAACTTATAATTAAAGTCCCCACAATAACTAACAAGATACTTAGGTTCAGAAATCCTGAAAGAAGGGTTCCTAATGGTCCAAATAAAAGTTTTGAGATAATTACCATTGCCGCAAGAATCTGAAATTTATAGCTGTATTTATCTCCAGCAAATTCCATCATTATAGAAATAAAACATATATAAGCCATAGCGGTTGGAATGATTATAATTGAAGCTAAAATAATGAATATCCAGAAGTCCATTAGGGGAATAAGCATATTAAATAAACCAGTACTTATTAGGGAGATATAAAGTATTTTTTTCCGATCACTGTATTTGAAAACTGTATTTTTTAATAGATATCCGATAATAAAGAGAAAGGGAGCAAATATCATAAAAAATGAATACATTTTAAAACCTTCCTGCCCCCATCTTGACACCAGCCACGGCTCAAAAGGAATCTCAACTAAGGCCTCAGAATAAAAAAGGATTAGAAATATTGCCATGCATATATAACTTATTTTTATCCCAGAATCAGTTAACTTTCTAACGGACTTTTCCTTAATCAGCTCCTTTTC
>JAHLWE010000365.1 GCA_019058135.1 Promethearchaeota archaeon
CCGTTATACTATTGCGTCAAGTTTATTAACATATAAAGATGCAATATATGAATATGAACTCGAAAAACTTGCTTTTGTTGGTATGCCCTGCCAAATCCTAGCGGCAAGAAAACTCCAATTGTGGCCACCTCTCTCAGATAAACTTGGTAAATTTAAACTAATCATTGGACTTTATTGTTCCTCAAACTATTCATATAATTTAATGAGAAAAACTGTTCAAGAAGAACTTAGAATACCAATAAATGATGTAAAAAAAATTGATATTTCACGTGGTAAATTCTTAGTCTATAAGAAAGATGGGACGGTTAAAGAAATTCCAATAAATGAGACTAAAGTACATAATTGGCCTAGTTGTCAATATTGTAAGGACTACACTGCTGAGTTTGCAGATATATCAGTAGGAAGTGTTGGTGCTCCTGCAGATGATTGGAATAGTGTAATTATTCGCTCTGATTTTGGTGTAAAATTATTTAATGATGCAGTAGCTGCTGGGAAAATAACCGTTGCTGATACAATTGATCTCTCGAAAGTCGAGAAAGAGTCTCTAAGAAAAAAGTCGAAATTAACCAAAATGGATGAGAAAGTAATATCTGCTATACAACTTTTGAATGTATCCGAGGTCGAGGCAAAAACTTATACAACCCTTATGTCTTTAGGATATGCAGATATCTCGATGTTAAGTAAGGTAATGAAAGTAGAGGAAACAGAGATTAATAATGTTCTTAATACGCTACAGCAACGAGAATGGATATTAAAAACTAACGGTGTTTATAATCCGATTAATCCAACTCAGATTATCAAGAGTGAAATATACAGGTTCCAAAAAAACATTAAAAAACTCAAATCGGATGGTTTAATTGATTTAGAGAAACTCTTTATTCAAAATAATCTTATGCATATGGGATACAAAGGATTTATGGATTTAATTTAATTTAAAAACAATCCTTTTTTGTTCAAAATACTAAATAAGATTTAATTATAAAAAAAGAGAAGTTGTACTCAAAAGAAACTAAAACTTAACATCGTTCAATACTGATTTATTTTAAAAACTATTATTATCCGTAAAAAATAATATTTTTAATATAATGCCTAATTTTTTCCATAAATTTGAAATATAAAGATTAAAAATTCAAAAAAAGTGAATTAAATGGAAAAGCCATTAAAAAAAGAAAATTTATCAATAATCGAAAAGTTGCCTCGAAAACAGGTATTTATTTATGGAATTGGAGCATCCCCAAGTTTTATGATGGCAGGAATATTTACTTTAATGTATATTAATTTTTTCTGGAATTTTTTAGGTTTAAATCAAACACTTTTTATTATTGGGCAGGTGATTTACGCAACAATAAATGCAATTAATGACCCAATAACCGGAAATATAAGTGATCGTACTAATATTGATAAATGGGGAAGTCGAAGATTAATATATATCAAATGGTGTGGGCCTATATGGGCAATACTTTACTTTTTTATGTGGTTTCCTTGGAGTTATACCGATCAAATAGTAATATTCATTCATTTTATATTAAGTATATGCATTTTCGATACCCTCCTTTCTATTGTAATAGGATTATATATGTCGTTAATGGCAGAAATGACTGATAGCATTGAAATGCGTAATAAATTATATTTTATTTTTAATCTCTCACAAATTTTTGCTGCAGTTCCTGTATTCCTTGCACAGCCATTGTTTAAAAACAGTTTACAAGCATTTCAAATCTTGAATGGTATTATAGCAATAATCTCAATAATTTTATACTTAATCGCAGTTCGGATTCTAAAAGAAAGACCTGAATTAAGAATTGAAGAGGATTATAACCTTTTGCAAGTGATGAAAGATGTTCTTAAGTCAAGAGCGTTTTTAACACGAACTGGCTATCTCTTTTTTAATGTTATAGCAAGATCTATGGGATTATCATTTTTATTTGCCTTTTTATTCATCTTAGGGACTGGTCCGATTGTACCAATGTTGTTTATGATAATTATAATGGGTCTTGGTTATATTTCACAAGTTATCTATATGAAAGTTGCTAAGAAATGGGGAATGCGAAAGACAATTTTTATTCTTAAATGTGCTCTTATTATAGTTAATTTAATTTGTTTTGCATTAATTCTTAACACCGATTCCCCTCCAATTATTTGGATTTGTATATCTATTAGCTCAATGTTTTCAGGATTTTTAGTTTTTGATTTCACCCTTTTAACATTGGCAATAGATGAAGATGAAATTAAACATGGAAGTCGACGGGAAAGTATATTCCAAGGAGTTAGTTCCCTTATATTCAAACCAGCAGAAAGTATAGGACCAATTATTGCAACAAGCGTTTTACTTATTTTTGGTTTCCTTAGGGATGCCCCATCACAATCTGCAGAAGCTATCATTGGGATTAAAATCCTCCTATTCTTAGCACCTTCTGTGATGCACGCAATTAGTTTAATCTTCATATATTTTTTTCCATATCATGGCGAATCTCTTAACAAATTGCACACCGATTTATTGAATTTGCATTCTAAAAAAAAAGAAAATTATGATCGGGGTATATATTATGAATATAAGAGTAAAAAAAAATAAAATTAACACTGATTTCTTTATATAATTTTAATTAAATTAATGAAATAAATGAATTTGAATTTAAATGAAGGATGTAAGTATAGAAGATAAATTGTTTTATTTTAAAAAGAATTTTTTTACACTTGACGGTTTATTTGTAATGGAGATTGAGAATCAAACAGATTTTGAGACGGCGTTAAAAATCGATTTAATAGTTTGGCAGAAGTTTTTAAACATAATACTTGGTAGGATAAAACGTTATTTAAACATAAAATCAGATTCCATTAAAGATTTAGTTGAAATCCTCTCATTTAGGTGGAGTTGTGAAGGTTGGGAGTATGAAATTGTCAAAAATGAGGAGAAAGAGGCAGATATCGAAATAAAAAAGTGTCCTTATAAAGCAATGATGGATAGAAATGAAGAGCGCCACCATATAATCTCTCAAATATGCAAGAAAATATGTATTCCTCTTTATAAGAGTGCTATTGAATCATTTAATCCCAAAATTCTAGTAAAAAGAGACAAATTTATGGGATTAGGAGATAATATATGTCAATTTCATTTTAAATTAATATAATAAGAATTGTTTTAAATTTGAAATAATTGAACAAACGTTCTTTTACATAAATTAAAAAATGTGAGAAAAAAGAATTATAAATCCGTTAAATTTTTTTAGTCTATTTTTTAAAAATCCCTTTTATTCGAATTATTGGAAATATATAAATGAATAGAATTGGTTTATTTAAATAAGAGATTAATATAGAAGGTTATTTTTAATTTCCCTTGTTTTCAATTAAAATTTAATTCTATTTAACTATTTTTGCTATATAGCAATAGAATATGGGTGTAACCCCACACCCTCTATCCCATCCGCAGAAACTGCATTTGGGACTACTTTTTTAATTATATTATACCCGGCATTCACATCAGCATTGATAAGAATTCCTTTTTTGCTCTTAAAAAGACCTCTATTTATTCGCTTTCCAGCGTATCTTTTATGTTTTTTAATCGGCTCTTTATCTAAAAAACTGCATTTAGAAGTAAAAGACTCCCCATTGATAATAATCTCTATACCAACTAATTCTGATTTATATTTAATTTGATTTATTAATTTGAAAAATGGTATTTGAACAAAATTCTGATTATTAATCTTACCTATATTTACTTTCTGCTTCCATGTTCTATTATAACCGATGATTATTGTTCCGAAATTTTTATTAATACAATAA
>JAHLWE010000366.1 GCA_019058135.1 Promethearchaeota archaeon
GTTGTTCTGGAGATCTTTCATTAAAATGTAGAAAATTTTTATAAGAATAAGGCAAAATTCTCGTTTTTTTAACGGTTTTCATAAATTCCTCATATGAAACATAGTTATCACTAACTTCTTTCGAAGTGTCTGATTTTTTTTCACGTTTTTTATCACTCTTAGTATCTCTAAATATATTTCCGCTAATTTCACTCATTTTACATCAATATATCAATTTTTACAAATTTTATTTTATTGATGAACTTGAATTAAAAAAATTATAAATTGAAGCTATTTAAATGAAAAAAGAGATTTGGCTACAAAATTCAATGTTATCTGAATAAATTTCAAATTAAATTATAATTTTAAATAAGACATTTCAAAAATTCTTTGAAATAATCAATGATAAGGCCTTGGAACAATGCCACAATGCGAAATTTAGTTTTTAATGTTATTTCAAAAAAGATTTAATTTGATTCATACATACTAAAATATAATATTTTAAATTAAAACTAGTGAAATTAAGTTAAATAAACGAATAAAACACTTTCTTAAGGTTAATAATATGGATCCGATAAAAGATTTGCGTGAACACTTTACCGGGATAGTACGACTTAAATATATAGCTTTCTTATTGGAATGGGATATGCAAGTATATATGCCTTCAGGTGCAAGTCAAGGTCGAGGTGAACAAAGTGCCCTGCTTGAGGGAATAATTCACCAGAAGTTGGTTTCTGATAAGACAGCAGAAATAATAAAGAAGGCTGAGGGAGTATCTAACCCAAATTTAATTGATGCTGCCATGCTCAGAGAAGCAAAAAGAGATTATGATAGAGCAGTAAGAGTTCCTCTCGAATTGGTCAAGGAAATCGCTAAAACAACTACTCTAGGGTATAAGACTTGGGAAAAAGCAAGAGCTAAAAGTGATTTTAAAATGTTAAAACCAGTATTAGAAAAATTGGTTTCATTAAAACAGCAAGAAGCTGACAAAATTGACATCGGACCAACGCGTTATGATACAATGCTTGATCAATTCGAACCGGGTGCTAAATCTGATTGGGTTTTAAAAATTTTTAACGATTTAAAGCCACATTTGTTTAGAATAATTAAAAAGCTTGATTCTTCAAGTAATAAACCTAACCAAGAAATTCTTAAAAAATTTTATGATCCGGAAAAACAATGGGATTTTAGCGTTGAAGTACTTAAAAAGCTAAATTATAGTTTTGAGTTTGGTCGCCAGGATAAATCAACCCATCCTTTTACGACTTCTTTATCATCGACAGATACAAGAATTACCACTCGTATTTGGGAAAACTTCCTACCAGCATGTCTTTTTGGAACTATTCATGAATGTGGACACGCATTATATGAGATGGGTTTTGATAAGGAAATTCATGATACTATACTTGCTGATGGAACTTCACTTGGGATTCATGAATCTCAATCAAGATTATGGGAGAATATGGTGGGACGCAGCCGTGAATTTTGGAGGTATTGGTATCCAATTTTGCAAAAATATTTTCCGGAAAACCTTAAGAAATTTCCCGAAGAGGAATTTTACCGCTCGATTAATTCAGTTCAACCCTCATTAATTAGAGTTGAAGCTGATGAGGTAACATATTCCTTACATATAATTCTTCGTTATGAAATAGAAAAAGAGCTAATAGAAGAAAGTATTATGGTTTCGGAATTACCACAATTATGGAATCAAAAAATGGAGGAGTTATTAGGTATAATACCCCCTGACGATGCGAAGGGCGTTTTACAAGATGTTCATTGGTCAGGAGGAGGTTTTGGCTACTTTCCTACGTATGCTTTAGGAAATCTCTATGGTGCCCAAATCTATTCAAAAGCATTAGAAAAACATCCAATTTTTCTTGAAGAATTTGAAAAAGGAGAATTTTCAACATTGCTTTCTTATTTACGAGAAAATATTCATCAATATGGAAAGATTTATGAGCCACGTGATTTATTAAAGAATGTAACTGGAGAGGATTTAAACTCCAAATATTTTATAGAATATTTAGAGAGAAAATTTTATCCAATTTATAAAATCTAATTTTTTCTTTATTTTTTGTAAAAAATAGAAATTAATAGTAAATTTAAAATTCCTTTAGACTATCACTCTTTTTCATATGTTTAATTGCTTGAATTGAATAAATTATACTTGTGATAATTGCATGGATACAAATTGAAAATACTATATATTCAAAATGACCTAGAATTCCAAAAATTAAGATATGTAGAGTATAAATATTTCTCCTTCCATCAAATCTTCGAAATAATTGATCAAATCTACTACTATCCGCCAAAGTTATCTTCATTACTTCTTTATATTGCATTGAACAATGACGATTAAATGAATCTGCAAGTAACATTACTATTAATATAATAATAACATAAAATTGATTTATAATAAAGTAAGAGCCAAGACCTATTCCTACGTAAATTGCTTGTTCGTATAATTGATCAAAAGAATGTTCAATATGTCCAACAAGACTCTCTTTATTTTTTAAACGAGCAAGTTTTCCATCTACACCATCAAAAATATTTATAAATATCATTAAAATAAGTCCAATCCACCAGTTTTGTGTTAAAAACAAAAATACGGTTATATATCCTAAACAATTTACGAAATATGTTATATGATTAGCGGTAATCTTGGATTCAGCAAATAAATAAACAAAAAGATTTTCGAAATATCTATTGAAGTACCAGGCAACTAAATCTAATGTGCCTTTTTGAGTTCTTTTAACAAGTAGCTTTTTAGCAGACTTAAAATCTTCTTTATTTCGAAATAAATTGATATAAAGAGGAAGATTTCTTCTCATATCTGGCTGATATGTAGCAATTTCATCTGAAGAATGATATATCGCTTTATTTAATGATAGGGAATTGAAAAAATTCTCAAAAGAATTTATATTATCTTGAAAAATATTATCAAAATGTTCAAGTTTAATTTTACCAGTTAAAATTTTCCATTGATTCTCGTTATTATAATTTGAATGAATGTTATCTCCTTTAGTATAAATAATCTCTTCATGAGACAATAAAGAAGAAACTATTCTATTATCTATTAAAACTCCACCATCTAAAATAATTGCATAGTCTAAGTCCAAATTAATTAATTTTTCTTGAGTTGCGTATTCTTTAAGCTCACGAACCGATTTAGTTATTATTACATCTTTAAATTTCAATTTATTAAATTCAAATGTATGATTCAAATTTTTTAAATCATTAGAAAGAATAAAAATAAATTTTATTCCATTTTTTTTAAGTACACTAAGATTTCTATCCAAAATTGTCATGCCACATAATTTTTTTAGATAAAACAGCTGATCCTCAAAATAAAATGGATTATTAGGTAGAAAAATTAATCCTATTAAATTACCATAATTTCGAGCAGTTGATTTAATTTGAATTAAATCTTGTTGTATTTTATTATTCCTCATATCTCTTTTTCTTTCTTAATTAGAAAATTAAGTCTGTAGGATCTAAACCAAACGGATATAAATTAGAAGAGTTATTAAATAGTCTTTTTAATCGAGAATAAATCGCATAATTATCTACATCCAACCAAATCATATGGGGAATATCAAAATAGCCTACATTTAAATCTGATTCAATTGCTGAAAGAATCACATCTGTTACACCAAATTTTTGAAAATTTGATTCTATAGTTTGGGAAATGTTCCGAATAATTTTTGTCTTTAATGTAAATACTCCCATATCAAGTCGATTATAATTAATTACCTCTTTTCCAATATCAATAATAAAAGAATTATTTCCATATACCTTGGTAGCATCATCTAAATCATAATATCCCTCTCTTAGTATAGGATCTGTGGCTAAAAGAACATCATATCTTTTATAGTGATTCTTTAACCGAGAAAAAATATTTTTCGAAAATATATGATCCGCCATTGATAATAGAACGTATTCAGAGGATATTTTATTTAGACCTAGTAGAAGGCTATAACCGTTTTCCCTTTCTGGAAATTTATTTTCAATTAAATTTAATTTAAAATTTTTTAACTCTATTCCAGATTTTTTTATTGATTTTAATATAAAATGCTTGTAATTTGATTTATTTGAGATTTTATTTGTTACAATATTGATTTTTTTAATTCCAGTTTTAATCATTCCAGCAATAATATAACTCAAAATATTTGAATTATTTAACTTTAAAAAGTATTTTTTGAATGCCTTATTCATCGAATTAAATCGACTAGAATAACCTGCTGCAAGGATTAAACCATCCATTTTTCTACTTATCCTTTTTAAATTTGTTGGGTGATTCTAAAATTTTTTTTAATTGATTATTTGCTCTAAAAAATTTTTAAATTCTTAGACAGAAATTTTTATTAGAGTTTTTAGCCCATTAAGTTAATTAATTAAATATCATAGCCAATTTTAAAATCATGAACGAAGGTATTGGAGATTTTTAAAAAATTCTTATAACTTCTTGGGGTATTAAAATTCTTAATAATGAAGTATATGTCTTCTTTAATTAAATGTTTTTTCATAAAATAAGTATTTATTTATATAAATGAAAGGAAAAAAAATTAATTACTAATTTTAGAAAAGGGAAAATTTTTAAAAATCATAACAAAGATAGTTAAATTTCAAATCTTAAGCCGATAAATTATTTAGAATTTAAGATATTTTTCTTCTAAAAATACTTTGAAATAATGATAATGCAATTTTATATAATTTACATTAAATGTATTTTTTGAATTCAGAAATCAACTTTGATGGTATAAATTAATTGAAGAGTTGCATAATGATTTGCTAATCCAAGAGATTGGACTTTCTCCAAAATACCTCCCACTCTATAACCGCGAGACATATTCCACATGTCTTCATATGCCTCGGTTCTAGAACCACACTTTAAAACAAATATTCTGCCCTCAGGATATAAAATGATTTTCTCAAGATGATCTACTCCAAGTAATTCATGACCTCCTCCATGAGGGACCATATTAAGGTTTAAAAGGTAATCATATACCCATTCTTCTATTGATCTTGAACCGAAACATTCTTCGATTTTTTCTGAAGAAAGATTCTTTTTACCTTTAACTAGATAAGCTCTATCAATTAATGAGATCACGGAAACTTCTCCCTCATCAACAACATCACAGCCAATGATCACTTCATTAAGTCCCTTTAAATCACAGTGATTATGGTTTGCTATTGTCTCACCATCAAAAATCTCTTCAAAGACAATCTGCCGTTTTTTTTTAGAAAAGTCGCTCGCATACTTGCAACATTTCTTATATTCTCTTGCATCTTTTCCTCGCAAAATGCGTGGTTTACCAAAGGGTGTTTCTATTTCTTCAGCTTTTTCTCGAATAAAATCTTTTAATCGATTCCGCATTTTATTTGAAGATGTGTGTAAAACCACAACATTTTTCGGCAAATCTAGGGCTTTGTAATTTTTAACATCATATAATTTTAAGAAATGGCTTCCCGGCCAAAAATAAGATCTTTCTATCTCTAAATTATCGATTTCATACCTTTTTTCTCTCATTTCATATAAGGTACTCAATATTCTCTCAAGACTTGGATCTTCTTCTACTGCACCGACTAACATACCACAAAAGTCAATTTCCAAGTCCGCTAAAACAAAATCATACGAATTATCTCCCCACATAAACTTTGCTCCTTCAGGAATTCCTCTACGAAATTTGTTAGAAGATGTTTGGAAAGTGAAATCAGGTGCACCGACGACTATCGCTCGCTTTTTGTACCCCAACTTTTCTTGAATAGAATGTACATTGGCAATGAACCACTTTGCATTCTCTTTACCAATCTCTTCTGCTACATCTTTTAACCCCAAACTGAAGAGATATTTTTCGGCATAACCTATTTTTTCGTTAAATTCTTTTCTTTTAAGAGGGAAACCGCTCAATTCATATTTCATCAAATCACTCCCATCCATCTAATAGGGGTAGTTTCTTTCCTGAAATCATAGATTCTACAAGTTCTACGTGTTTTAAGGCCTGATTCTCCCAATTATAAGTTCTAGCATACTTGCTAGAGCTTTTCTCTATTAAATCTTTAGACTCTGGATTGGCTATAACCCGCTCTATTTCATCTAAAAAATCTTCATAAGTGTTGAGTGCAGGATAACCACTCATTTTCAGAGTTTCACCTACACCCTCGATGTCTCTACCAACAACTATAGCATTAATACCAAGAGCGTGTGCAAGTTTTCCACTCTGCCTACAGTCTTCTTGCCACATATGGACTATGTCTAAAGTCTTGAGTGATTTCGCAAATAACTGTTCAGGCGCATAGGTTTCAAAAAAGTAGAAGTTATTCTGAGGACTGTGTAGATTTCTTAGTCTTTGAAGGCAACTGATTTTCTTTAAACTTTTAAAACTTAGAGTTCCGATGTATAAGCCAATAATATTCTGGTTGGGGAATCTTTTTTGAAGAAGTTTCATAGTAAGATAAATGGTCTGTGGTAGTTTTCTATCGTCTATAAAGCCGACATCACCAATTATAATGGTGTTTTTTTCAAAAAGTTTTGAATTAAAATCTTTTACACTTTTTTGCCAATCCTGGTTTAATTCTTTTTCACTCTCCAACCAACTTAAAATTTCTTTTTTGGTATTCTCTTGACTTATTCGAGGATACTTTGGGACACCATGTCTAATTAAAACCGTTCTTTCTTTATATTCAGGGAATGCTTTAGTAAATGCCATATAAACCCCATTTGTGAACACTGTGTTCACGTCTATATAAGGTAATTCTTTTTTAAGTAATTTATATTGCCATTTTTTAAAACCGTATTTGGTTTCGGGGCTTTGAAAATTGAGAGTATGGTGTGTAACGATTATGTTTTCTACCTTCTTTTTCTTTAAAAATTTCAACATTTTAACGAATTTTGTATGATTTCTCCAAATACTACCACCATGCTGTATCCAAAAAACGTAGTTATCCGTATTTCTATATAAGCTAGTTAAACTGTCAAAAATCAGGTTGAGATGATAATCATAACAACTGGGGATAATATACTGGACTGGATATTCACATTCTACTTTTTTCTCCTTCATTATAGGAAATTCACAAGTAGAAGGATCAAAACTTATTATTCCACAATCACAACCTTTTTCATACAAAGAATCGAGTAAATACTTAGTATAAGAACCTATTCCATGTATTATCGGCGGAAAGGCAGACATAAAGATGATTTTAGTCATAGAAATGCTGTAAACCTATTTATCAGGTTTTAATTAATATTTTCTAAATATATTCAAGAAAAAATTTATACTCAAATTAAATCAATTATTGCCAAGTATTTAAATTCTAATTTATTCTTTCAATTTTTAGTTACTTAAAGAATGCTTTTAAATATTCATAAGACATCTATCTTATTTATCGTAAAAAATCAATAATTTTGGTGAATTGAAATTCCATCCACATATGATGAAAAAATTTGGATTAAAAGCTACGATGAAACAGTCAAACCAAGTTTGGAATATCCCACTGAAAGTCTTGGCAAAATTTTTGATGAGGGAATGGCAAAATTCCCAGATCAGCCTGCATGTTGGTTCATGAAGAGAGAAATTACTTTTAAAGAACTTCGAGAGTGTGTTCACAAATTTGCTACTTTTTTGCAACAAAATGGATTAAAGAAAGGTGATGTTGTTGCTATTAATTTACCAAATTGTCCTCAATATCTAATTGCACACTTCGGAACGTTACTAGCTGGTGGAGCGGTTTCAGGTTGTTCGCCCCTTTTGAGTGAGAAGGAAATAGTCTATCAATTAAATGATAGTAAAGCAAGGGTCATTGTAACTTTAGATGCAATTTATGAAAAAGTGCTAGAGAAAATCCTGGGTAAAGTACCAAACCTTGAGATTATTATTCATATGAATATTTCAGAATATATGGGGCTTTCAAAATTTGTGGTCTTCCTTGGGAAATTATTAAAAAAGATTCCAAAAGGCAAAGTAAAACTTTTTCCAGGAAAGAAAGTTATCCCATTTCAAGATGTAATGAATACAGTTATTGATGTGAAGGAAGTCTCGATTGACGTAAATAATGATTTAGCACTTTTACAATACACCGGAGGGACAACTGGATACCCAAAGGGGACAGAACTTACACATGCTAATATAATTTCGAATATAACTCAAATAATAAATTGGGTACCGGTAGAAATTGGTAAGGATATATTTTTATCTGCATTCCCTTATTTTCATTTGGCGGGATTAGCATTTTGCATGGTTTCCGTATGGGTCTCAGATCCCCAAGTATTAATTGCAAATCCAAGAGATACCGATCATTTAATTGAAGAAATGATAGATAAAAAACCTACTATTATATGCAATGTACCAACATTGTACCTCATGATTATGAATAATCCAAAACGAAAAACGATCCCCAAATCAGTATTAGAAAATGTTAAGATTTATGTATCAGGAGCAGCTCCATTTCCGGCAGAAGCCATCATCGACTATGAAAAAAATATGGCAGCTAGAAATAAAGTCTTAGAAGTATATGGCATGACCGAAACTTCACCCATTCTTACAATGAATCCTTATCTTGGGAAGAAAAAAATTGGCACTGTTGGATTGCCAGTGCCTGATACTGATATCCGGCTTGTGGATATAGAAACAGGTGAACAAGTTGGGATCGGGGAACCTGGGGAAATAATCTGCAGAGGTCCTCAAGTAACTAGGGGGTATTATGAGAAACCCGAAGCAAATGCGCAAACAATTATCGATGGTTGGTTTCACACAGGTGATGTTGGGGTAATGGATGAAGATGGATATCTTACTATTGTAGACCGCACAAAAGATATGTTAATAGTAAGTGGTTATAAAGTCTATAGCGTTCATCTTGAAGATATTCTAGTCAAACATCCAAATATAGAACTTGCTGCTATTATTGGTATTAAAGATCCAGACCGACCTGGTAGTGAAATAGTGAAGGCTGTTATTAAACTTAAAGAAGGGGTTCAATTAACCGATTCAATAAAAGAAGATATAAAGGAATATGCGAATAAAAATTTCTCGAAATACGAAAATACGAAAATATGGGAATTTCGAGACGAACTTCCGCTAACTACCGTCGGTAAAGTATTAAAGAGGGCGCTTCGGAAAGAAGCACAATAATTTTTAAAATTTTTAATGAATTTAAAATTTTTTAAATTTTTTTTTTCATCAATAAAATTGCTAAAGAGTAATTAAGGAAATTTTTTACCTTTATATACATTTTAAGAAATAAATCTTTTATTTCCTACGACCAGATCTTCTTGCTGCAATTAATCCAACTTTCCTTCCTGGTGGAGCATTGCGAGAAACTGTGGTTGGTCCTCCAGGTCCCTGTTTCGCACCGCCTCCGTGAGGATGTGACACCGCATTCATGGCTACACCTCGAGTAATTGGCCACTTTTTAGCTTTAGGTTTGATATAGTGGTATTTATTTCCAGCTTTCACAAATGGTTTTTCAGTTCTACCACCACCCGCAACGATTCCTATCGTACATAAGCAATTATTATTAAATAAGCGGTTTTTCTTTGAAGGGAATTGTACTTCCGTTGAATTTTTCGAGCGTCCTACAACAGTTCCTGTAGTTCCTGAAGATCTAACGAATTTTCCCCCATCAAAAGGTGTAGATTCTATGTTGAATATGTAAGTTCCAAGGGGGACGTCTATAATTGGAAGAACATTTCCGATTTCAATTTTTCCTCCACTTCCGTGGGTAAATTCATCACCAACAAAGACACCTTCTGGAGGAAGAAACAAATGAACTTTTCCATCATTATATCTCACTCTTGCAACAGGAGCTCCTCTTCCAGGAGAATGAAGTAATTCAATAATTTTGAATTTCTTTACTTCATTTCTATCAGTAATATTGCGATAATGGACCGCTCCAATATGTTTATGGCTAGGGCTTCGAAAATTTAAGCCTCCACGTCCTTTACGTTGAACTAAAATTCGTTTTCCCATCTAAATATACAACGTTTGTTTTTTTTTGATAACATCATAAAAAGATAGAAAAGTAAAATATTACAAAATTTTTATGTTTTATGTTTTATATCAATTTTTTTATAATTCATCGGCATTATAGTTAAAAGATATGGGGATTTCTCTTTCTAAAAATTCTCCAGCAATATTTTTTAACAATAAACTTTTAATTTCATCAGGATTTTGAGTTTGTCCTAATACCCATCCGAGTTTTACGTAAGCAACTTCAGGTAACAAGTTTTTACCGGGAATTACTCCTAATTGAGTTAAATTTCTTCCTGTAGAATAAACATCCATTCCTACAAAACCATTAAGACATTGAGTTACCATTAAAATTATTATTCCTTCTTCAATTGCTCTTTTAATTGAGTCAAATATATATGTTGACGTATGACCTAAACCAGTTCCAGCAAGAACTATTCCTCTATATTCTTTATCTACATAAAAATTAATAATATCATTTGTCATTCCTGGATAGGAATAGACTAATCCAATTTTTTCTTCAAATTTTAAAAGTGTTTTAGTTTCAGATTTTATTCTTTTATGATAATCGTTTTGAAACATGGTTATTTTACCATTTTCCACCTTTCCTAGAGGGATATTTCCAATCGTTCTGAAGGTGTGTCTATAGGAAGTGTGCATTTTTCTTACAAGTGTACCTCTATGTATGAGTCCGTATTTATGAGATGAGGAACCCAACATACATACAACTACTTCTGCTAAGTCAGATTTAGCTGCGACAGTTGCAGCATTAATTAAATTTAATGCAGAATCTGAAGATGGACGATCGCTACTTCTTTGACTTCCAACTAATACGACAGGTATGGATAAATCCTTAAGCATAAATGATAAAGCTGCAGATGTGAAACTCATTGTATCCGTTCCGTGTCCAATAATAATTCCATCGATGCCGGAATTTGCTTCCTTTTCTACCTTTTCTGCTAATTTTTGCCAAGAACTTGGTTTCATATTTTCAGAGAGAATTTCAAAGACAATTTCAGTGTCTAAATTACAGATATTAGCTAATTCCGGAACTGCACTGAATAATTCTCCTGGTGTGAAGGCAGGAATAACAGCACCTGTGGTATAATCAAGTCTACAAGCGACAGTTCCGCCAGTGCCAAAAAGTTTGATATTTGGTAATTTTTTATTTATTGGAAAGCTTTTTTCAGGTACATTATATTTTCCTTCACGTTTTCCAAGAATCTTGATTTCAATATCTTTTGATAATTTAACTCCAATATTATAACCATTATCCAATTTAATTTCGATAAATCCTGGCTCTGAAAACTTGGACCGAGGGAGTAAAATTCCTTTATATTCAGTAGTTTTGGTTTTAATTTCTATAATCGACCATATTTTTACCAAAAATTTTTCTAAAATATCAATTACGTCTTTAGAATATCCTGGGAATTTTTCATTATTTTGATTTTTACTCATTTTTTTAACTCCTCCAATTTATTTGTAATTGCTTTTTTTAATTTTTCAGCTACAATTTTCCCATCGATTTTTCCTTTTACCTCTTTCATCACTTCTCCCATTAAAGGGCTAAAAGATCTCATTTCACTTTTTCTAATAAGTTCTACTTCTTTATTGACGATTTTTTGAATTAATTTGATTAAATCAACTTCTGAAAGCTTGATTATTTTTAATTGTTCTTTCACTTCTTTAAAGCTTGTATTTGGATAGTTA
>JAHLWE010000367.1 GCA_019058135.1 Promethearchaeota archaeon
GCAGAGAAAATAAAGAATTTGGATTGGGGACCTACTTACAGAGATTTAATGAATTAAATGAATTAATAAATCAAAAAATCCTAGAATTCCGCAATTCTTATGAAATTAAATTATTAAATATGAATTATATAACCCTTACTCCTGAAAATTTAGAAGAAGTGTTAAAAAAATATGTATCTATTAAAAATCAGATTCTAAAGGAAAAAAACAAATCACTTCTAGAAGATATCAATCAAAAAATTAATCTTATTTTAGATTATATTAAAAAATCGTATGAACTGTTAGGAATATATGATCTCTTAAATTATAACCAGGTTATTGAAACAACCAGTTCCTTGATTTTGAAAGCGAAATCTGATAAACTTAACATTTTTAGTAACTTTTTTGAAAAATTACAGTCAGAATTAGTAAAAAAGAAAGTAAATGAAATCGGTGCTTCTTCGGATATAATGTCCCTCTACGATTTAAGCCAAAAATGCTTAATCAATGAATATGATCTTGAAAAAATTATTAAAGAAATGATTAAGGAAAAAGATTCGTGGATAAGAGTTTATATAAAAGAAACTAAGACTGTAATTTTTGAAGAATAAAAAGGTAAAAAACTAATTCTTACCAAATTTTAATAATACTATTTTTTTAAATTTATTGCGATTTTTGGCATATATCTATTATATTATAAAAATAAGCTTGGAAAATATGAAAAACAAGAATTCAAAAACGAATGATCGGATTTCAATGTTTAAAAGAGAGAGAAATAAGAAAAAACTATTGTTATTTATCCTCGGAAGCGTTTTGAATTCTATATGGCTCGTTTGGTCGGTATTATTATTCGTGTATCTTAACAAGTGGACCGATTTTAAAGCGTCCTTTTTACCAGCCGCGCGATATTTTTGGATGAATCAATGGGATGTTCTTTATGAAGAAGCATGGTATGGTTACACCATTGGAACCGTCTTTATTTTCACTCCTTTTTATTTTGTTTCGCTGTATTCCTATGAATTATCTGTCATATTATGGGTAATTTTACTCCAAGTTTGCTTTATGTTCGTTCATCTGTATTTTATCAATTTAATGGAAAAAAATGAATTTCCTTTATGGTTAGAAATCCTACTTACAATCAGCATCTCTCTAATGTTTATCAAGCATTACGATTATCGTGTGTTAAACTTAAAGATAATTGTCGTCTGTTTCGTCGTCGGATTTCTCTGGAGTTCAGAAAAGTATAAAAATTACACTTTACCTAGTTTATTTTTAACGTTAGCAATAAGTTTCACCTTCTTTTTAATTCCAATTGCAATATTTTACGCGATAAAACCATTCAAAATAAAGAAGGTCTTGACTCTAATAGCTATTTTCGTAGGATTCAATTTTATGTTCATTATAGATTTTTCTTTATTAACGGATTTTGTTGACGCCATTTATTATTTTATAGAATTTGAATATAACGCACTATATTTATCAGAATATAGTCTTATTATATATTTCGCCTACCTTTTTAATTACGACCTTTCGCTTCTGGGCTATATTCTAATTTTTTTATCGTTCTTAATTTGCTTATTTTTTCTTGATTTTAAAGAATACACAATGTTGTATCCAATGTTTTTAATGTTGTTTTTCTGTAATTTCCTTATTTTTAGGCATTATGTAACTATTTTGCCTATATTGTACTTCTATTGTGTTGAATATTTTGGTGTTGAAGAAAAAACCAGATGGATGTTTGTGCCCTTTTTTTGTCTGATTGGCCTTAGTTTTCCTATTCCAATTGGATGGCTATTACCTATTATGCCAGAATTTGTTGTTCCACTTAAAGGAATAACTTTTATTCTAATCCTTTGTATCTATTTAATTGAATATAAACGAAATCAATCTTATATTAAAACAATAGATGAGAAGAGAACTATTTGAAAAAAGATTAACAATATAAAAATTGAATTTAAACCCGATTTCGCTATTTATAAATCACGTTTTTTGGGTCCTTTACCTTTTCCCACTTCTTATATTTTTTATAATTAAAATTTTTCGATATGAAATAAAATTATAGAAAAACTATTTCTTTTTTGTTCTGTAAAACTTTGAAAATATAGTTAAGTTTTATCAGTGCAATGTATGGTTTTATCATGCTGTTTAATCATCTTTATTAATTTAGGTTATGCAATCATTCTGCTATTGACCCTTCCAATGATTTTACTTTCTATACTTCATAATGCTCGATAGGAATCAGGTCTCAAAATATTCGGATTTTCTATACCCATTTTTATGGTTTTAAGTATTTTTAATTTATCTTGATCTAAAATACCTCCTATAGGTAAATAATTAGACGCGTGGTTAGTACGAAAAACGCAATTTGCGTTAGGATTATTCTTAAAATTAATCTTTTCAATAAAATGATATAATTCTTTTAAAATATCCAGAGTTCCCATCTCGTGAAATTCATTTTTCACTTTTCTTTCAAAAAGTTCAGTACCGGGAGGTACCATGAGGGTTAAACAAGCAATATACCAAAGTATGTCATCATCTGGGCAGATCCTATTTACTAAATCCGCAGAATTGATGACAGAGAGTTCAGATAAATCTTTATTATCACCCCCTAACCCTAATATTAATGTTGCAGAAAGAATAATACCTGATTTCATTAATTTTTTACTCGCTGAAATTAGCTCTTCCTTAGTTGTATGCTTATTCATCATTTTAAGTAATTTATCGGACCCAGACTCGAATCCAACATAGGCAATTCCCAAACCTGCCTTATTTAATTCTCTCAATTCCTCATCAGACTTCTTAAGAATATCTTTCGCGTGAGCGTAAACTCCACATCTTACAAATGGAAATACTTTTCTTGCATACTTAGTTATTTCTAATAATTTCTCCGTGGGCATTACCATTGCGTTTCCATCCAAGAAGAAAATCTTTTTTACATTGGGACCATGAATTTTTCTTCCAATATCCAAATCTTTCTTTATATCTTTTACGTCTCTGATTATGAATTTCTTACGTAAATTTGACATACAGAAATTACAACGAAATGAACAGCCCTCAGTCGCTTGAATCAAAAGAGAATATGCTTCTGAAGGAGGTCTAAAAACCGGATGGCAGTAATAAATACTCTCTTGATTGGGCATCTTAATCTTTAAAATTCATTTCTTATTGACTTTTAATGAAATCGAGATTTCTATTGTAAGTTTACTTCTTTGGAGCTTTTTTACATTTATGCCTGCTCAATCTCAAAAAAGTTTTTCCACAATAAGGACACACCTCCCCTTTCTGTGCATCTTTTGATTTTTCAGTTGGAGGTTTAGGTTTTCTTCCTCTAGCTCCTTTCATCTTACTTTTAGAAGGAGCAAATTCACAAATAGCCTTATGAGCAGAAAGATCTTCAAAAAAGTCGCCGCAATAAGGGCACTCTGATGTAAGTTCTCTAAATGTTTTTTTACTTACTTTTGAAGTTCCTTTTGAGCGTTTTTTATATTTAATTCCTTTAGTCCCCTCCTCCTCTTCTTCGAATTCACTTACATCCAAATCAATATCTTCTAATAATTCAACTTCTAACTCTTTAATTTCTATTTCTTTTACTATTGGAATTTTTTTCTCAGCAATCTTTTTGCTTTTTTTATATACTTCATTGATTGTTACATTTGAATTCGGGTCATAATATTCACATACCTGACATACATATGGACCTGAAGAACCATGAGATCCTAGCACTAAATCTCTTGATGAACAAATACATAATGGTTGTAAGCAATTAGACACATCTCCTGCTGGTTTAAGATGGATACAAGAAATCTTTCTTTTAAATTTTATTTTAACTTTTCTTCTGGGAATTTTCTTCTCACAAAAAATTAGTTTGTTTAAATAAAAAAATACTTTAAATTAAAACAATTAACCATTTCATTTAATTTTTTTTAAATGAAAAATGGCTCTCTCATAAAATAATTACCCGAAATTTTTTAGATCTGATTCAATTTTACTTTTAACATTTTGGTCGGTTATCTGATTTAGATTTTTTTTAATAGTTTCTTTTAGATTATTAATTCTTTCCTTTATGTGTTTTGGACTATCCCAAACTGATATTCTTAATGGATGAATCTTTTCAAGAGCTTTGTTAAAATTTTTTAGTGCTTCAAGAAAAAATAGAGAAGCCCTATCAATATCTTTTATATGATGAGTAGAATAAATTGCCGCAATTTTTTGATTGCATAAACCTGTTCCATAAAAATCCATAGTATTTTCATAGAATATAGCAGCTTGTTGGATGTCTTCTAAACCTTCCTTAATTTCATTTCTTATTGTTTTAATAAATCCAATTATATATTTTGCTCCACCCATATAGAATAAAGATCCATTAGATTCAGCAATTTTAAATAGTTCTTCAGAATTTTGTTCAGCTAATGGATAATGGTTATTATGTAAACAATTTTCACTTAATTTGCTTAAATATTCCATTACCTTGTCAATTTTATTAATATCTTTAAGAATTTTCAAACCTTTTTTATATTTTTCAACTCCTTCAAATGAATTTTTTTGTCTGAATGCTTGATTCCCCTCAAAAAATAATTCATCAGCCAATTTTAATTTTTGAGAGTCGCCATGTTTCTCTAACTGCATAATTTCAGAGGAGTAACGAAAAATATCTTTCATATCAAATTCTCCGTCTATCTCTAAAGGTATTTCGCTTAATTCAGGCATAGTTTCTTGAGAAATACTTTTGCGATTAAGATCTGATTCTTTAGTTAAATCATCATGGACTTTTTCTGGATGATGAGTGAATTGTGGTGTATAACTGGAAACATTTTCTCCATACGCTGATTGTAATGGTTGTCCGCTTGTAGCTAAAGCAGATAGTTCAGTCATCACATTCGCAAAAAAGAATTTATTCAATCCGTCAATAAAATAATCTACTTTATGATAATTATTTTCGAATCCTGGATCATTAATATCCATATTTACATCATTCATTCGATATATTTCAAACCCAGTGTCATATTTGGTAATCTTATGTTCTGAATTAGCAACTTTTTCTCTTTTCTTTTTCCCCAATAAAGTATGATCAAAAACCAATCCGCAAGCATCTTTATTTTTCCCTTGAAAGCCGATGTGATTTATTAAATCAACATATGAATAAAACAGTCCTAAACCAGGATGGCTATGAAACCAACCCACAATAAAACAACCTTGGTTTTCTTCATATAATTTATTTTCAATAGATTCAATAAAACCATAATGTCTTTCATCTAATTGAACATCGGTACTATGCCCAAATGTGAGAGCTTCAGCTCTTTCAACAATAACTACAGCATCAGTAATATGCCCAATTAAAATTCCATAGATCTCTTTCCATTGGGCTGGAGGTATTGCTTTGTTAGCATACCTGCTTGCATATAATATAATCGTTTTATAAGCTTCTGCTTTAACTACAATTGGTTTTTCGATTTCTTCTTCCTGCTTTCTGGTTTCTATTTCTTTTTCTTCATTTTCGTTATTTTTCATAGGTTCTTCTGCTTTCTTACTCATAACAAATCTTCCATGAAATAATCTTTTATTCTAATAAAATAATACAAATTTGTTATTATAAATAAAATTATTTAAAGGTATTTTAGATGCAGTTCTATTTTTCAGTTTCTTATATTTAATTGATCGATTAGGAACAAATTTAAGCAATCCAGA